>JBNLFC010000021.1:0-16653 GCA_050305335.1 Leptospirales bacterium | reverse complement strand
GTACACTCAACTCCAGGCTGCCGAGAGCCTCGAGCTTCTGGGCAAGCTCCTTCATGGCAGCCATGCGCTTTTGAGTGCGTACAGCCATAAGTCGCTTCTGGTGCTCCAGGGCCTTTGTGGATCCCTGACTGGCAACCACTACGTATTTATTAGGGATGAGGAAGTTCCGGGCATATCCTTCGGCAACCTCTTTTACCTCACCTGCGTCACCCAGATTGGGAACATCTTTTTGCAATATTACTCTCATTTTTTTTCTCCTGGTATCTCAATCAAAGCATAGATTAAAATGGTATGTCATCATCGCCGAATGAACCGGGATCGGCGTCATCAAAATAGGGGGGCTCAGAACCAAAAGATGGGTCACTGTTGGCAACCGGGGTCACGGGCGCAGATGATCTGTTCTGGGAGAATCCAGAATCACCTCCAGCAGATGCAAGAAACTGCACCCGCTCTGCAATCACATCCACCGTAGACTGGCTCTTCCCCTCCTGATTTTGCCAGGAGCGTTGCTGCAGACGCCCATCCACAGCCAGTTGCTTCCCTTTTTTTGCATACTGGTTGATCAACTCTGCCTGACGCCCCCAGGCTACGCAATTGAAGTAGGAGGTCTCTTCTTTCTTATCGCCACCTGTAGTATAGCTACGATTGTTTGCAATGGAGAAGCGGCAGTAGGAAGTTCCCTGGTTGGTCTGACGCAACTCCGGATCCCGGGTCAATCGCCCCACAAGGATAACGCGGTTCAGATCATTGGCCATGGGGGAATCAGCCCACCCTCTTCAACATATAATCCAGAACTCCCGCTGTGATGCCCATATCGTGAGATACGTCTTTCACAGCAGTTGGCTTCATATTCATAGAAATATACTGAAAGAACCCCTGAGTCAATTTATCCTTTTCGTGGGGAAGAGTCTTCAATCCCCAATCTTTCTCTTCAAGAATAGAGGCTTCGTTTCTCTGAAGAATCTCCTTCACGGCGCTTTTTGCGCCATCCAGCTCGGAAGTATTCTTATAAATAGCGATCAATTCATACTTTCTCATCATGATCTGGCACGGTCCGAGAGATGGACATGGGTGTCAAGTAGCTAATGCCGGGGAACACGTGTTATAAGCGTGCTTTTCGTGCCATTCGAAGAGAGGTTTCGGGGCTACTTCAAAAAAGAGTTCCCCTCTACCGTCTATTCAGAAATCCGGTAGGATCTTATGTCATTGCAGCGAATCGAAAATGCGCAGGTGAAAGATGCACGAGTCCTTCTGCTTATGGAGCTGGACCCTCCTTCAGGCAATCAACCTGCCAGACTGGGTGATGCCCGCAAACGCCAGCTTCTTGCCAGTGCCGAGCTTTTGCTCAGCCGCGGTGCCCATCTAACACTGGCTGCCCATGCAGGGATCCACGAGCCGGAGAAAGGAGCCCGCCACTCCCTGGAACATCTTACAGATGAGCTGGCAACTCTTCTTGGAAAATCGGTGAAATTTTTAAAAGACCCGCTCCGATCCGACCGTAATGCTATAGACTCCTCCGATGGGACAGAAATCCTTCTTATGGAGAATCTATTGAAATATCCGGAGGAGTTGAGTCACTCAAAATCCTATGCACAGCAATGGAACAATCTTTTCACACTTGTTGTAAACGATAGCTCCTCCTCTTCTGTCAGACCCTTCTGGAGCTCCACCGTTCTACCAGGTCTGATCGATTCGGCGCCCGGAGTTCATCTTTTTCAAGAAATGGAGGTGATTCGTTCCTACATGAACCGGAGTGGTCCTCCTGTTGTGCTGATTCTGGGAGGAGTACATCTGGAACAAAAGATTGCTCTTGTGCGAAAGTTTTTCACTCTACCAACCGCACGGCCTGCAGCAATACTCCTGGGCGGCGGTATTGCCTATACTTTTATGAAATCGAGAGTTCGAAAAGTGGGAAAATCCTTTGTGGAGTCTGCACTGGAGGTGGATGCTTTTCAGCTCATTGAGAAATCCGAGTTGAATGAAACAGAGCTACTTATGCCTCTGGACCATATAGCGACTCAAGATCCGGGCCCCAGGGGCAAGACAAAAGCAATCAAGCAACAGGATATACCGGATGAATGGATCGGTATGGATATTGGCGAGAAAACCATATCCAGATACGAAAAATTACTCAAATCTGCCCAATCGGTTCTCTGGTATGGGCCCCTTGGCAAGATTGAGTACCCGGCGTACCAGCGAGGAACAGAGGCCATTGCGAAATCCCTTTCCAGGCTGAAGTGTCGGACCGTAGCCGTTGGTCGCGAATTATCGGAATTTCTGGAAGAGACAAAACTGGATGAGAAAATCAGCCACGTTTCGCCTCACTCAGAATGCTTCGTAAAAATGATACTGGGAGAGAAGGTACCCGGCTACCATGCTTTAATGGGGGAACTCTCCTGATGGAGAAACGTCTATGCAAATTTTACAGATCATCGTTGTAACGCTCTTCTTCTTGAGCAGCGGTATTCTTTTACTTCTGATCCTGATCCAGTCAGGGAAAGGAGGTAGCATGGGAATACTGGGTGGGGGAAGTTCCAGCTCAGCTTTCGGTTCATCCACTGTGGATGTAATTGAGAAAGCGACCTGGTGGGGAATCCTTGCATTTCTGCTTCTTGCAATACTCTCAGCCATTGCCTTTGCAGATGCTGGTATGAAAGCTCCCCCCCGTCAGGAAGACGCACCCTTAACGTCAGAGAGCGTTCCAGGCGGAACCCAGCAGCCACAGGCACCCTCAGCTACAAATCCAGCAGATGCTGCGCCGGCACAATCCAATTCCGCTCCGCAATAAGGAAAGGCACCGGGGCTCTACAGGGACTCAACTTCTTGATGGAACAAAACTCAGGGGCCATCCACAAATGGCCTCTATTGGGATAGAAGCCGATATTCTCCTGTTTCGCGAGATTCTGCGAAAAAACGAGCAAACTGAAAGCCTGCACGAATGACGGTTTGTGAGACCGAGCTGCTTGTAGTTCCATTTGCCTACATTCGCAAAGGATGAGGGGATATGCCTGGGTCCTGGCTCCCCCATCCCCGGGCTCATCTACGCTCTATGAGCGCTGTTTCATGATCTCAAACCTCCTCCAGGGTACCAGAGAGTCGTTTTATGACCGGCTCTTACAATAATTCCTCATTTCCGAAAAAAAAATCAATTTGAGTATTAAATTTCGCTTTTTCCCATTCCAATAATGAAACTGAGTAACTCTCCTGGGCCAGGAGAGACTCGGTTATTTTTATGGAGCCAGTCTCAAAACCGGCTCATGCGAACAGGATGTTCGCATCGCCATGAAGTTTTCGATAAGAAAGCTGAAGAATTGGCGTCGGGTCCATGGAAGCGTTGCTTCGATGGACCGTTGCGGCGAGAAACCCATGGAGGGGTTTTGAGACGCTTTTTTAGAAAAGATCATCCAAGGACGGCTTTCCCATGAATATCAGATGGAAAACAGTGGTAATCGCGTTACTCGGAGCATTGCTGGTAGGAAATCTTTCGGCAAAACCCAGAGTAATCAATCGCGAACAGGAAAAGGAGCAATTCCCGGACCTTCAGGTTACCGAAAAATTGCAGGAACAGAATATCAACAATGTAATGAAACGTATCAATGACTTCGGGATTCTGGTTCCTCTGGCCCAGGAGGATCGCATGCAGGCCTTCAAAGCCCTGGATAATCCCCTGGATTTTCGCTATACAAGCCGAAATATTTTTTATACGCCGCGCAATACCTATGTTCGCTATGTAAAAGAAAAACCGGATGTGATCACGGTGGGGTTGGGAACGGTCGACGAAGTAAAAGGAATCATCAACGAAAAAGTTCAAGAAGCTCGCGCGAGTAGCGTAAAAGCCAATGATATTCAATTCGGTGGATCGAGAGACGGTATTGAATTGACCCAGTTCGAATTCATTCGAGCCAACATTGGGTTCGAAAGAGATGTAGTTGTGGGTTCACTTCGCAAATCCGTAACACTTTACTTCAAACCTGCTGCCAACCAGGGAGCCGACAGTCAACAGGAGACACAGCTGGATATGGTGGTTACCAGGGTAGTGGATGACAACCAGCGAAATGGAGTGCGCGATGTGGAACTTGTCATCGATCCCAGTCCAATGGATGACAACATGGATGACATCGTAATCGTGCATCGCTATAACAAAAAAGTACCACAGGCAATGGTGGTGGGAGCAATGGCCAATACGCCCACCTTCCCATTAAGGGTACAATTCAAACAAAAATTCTATGTTAAACTGATGGACCATTTTTTTCGCCTCTACCGTCTTGTAGAGAACTATGCCCATAAGGATAGTAATAAATACCAGGAAAACGTTGTCGAGGAGCTCACCGATCAGCTAGTATACTGATACTCAGAGTGAGGCCCCTCAAGGAAGCCGTTTATACAATGGCTTCTTTGAGGGATTTGAAAGCCGCTACCGCCCGTTCTTCTCATGTCGGAAAGGACGAGCTATGATAAAAGGGGGCCATTACCGCCCCCTTTTTTGTTTGTCATACTATTCGGTCCACAATACAATTGCGGTATGGCCAGGTCCCCGGAATCCCTGCCGATCGGTGAAGACCCCCGTCTCAGCGAAACGGAAGCAATATTAGATGCCCTTCCCCACCCCACCTTCGCAATCAACAGCGGATATACCGTAGTAAGAATGAACCATGCGGCGCTCATTCACTCAAAACAGACCCACTATACCGATACCATTGGACAGCCATGCCACTTGATGCTGCATAACCGGGAGAAAATATGCCCATTTTGCCCGGAAAAAAGCGAATTTGAAGATGCAAAAGACGATAAGGGGCGTTCATTCCTGGAAAAAATTATTCAGGAGCAGAGCCCGGAGAGAGGGGAAAGAACCTATCGACTGAATTTTTACTACTATGGCGAGAATGAGAATATCTCTCTGGTTGAAACCATTGAAGACATCACCCTGCAACAGGAGAAACAGGAAGAAGCCATACGCAGGGAAAACCTTGCGGCTCTGGGTACAATGATCAGCGGTATAGCTCATGAACTGAACAATCCATTAACCGGGATGGGGCTGACTCTCCAGAATCTCATGGCCAACATCTCTACCATGGAATCGTCCGAAATCCAGAAAAGGTTGAATCTCCTGTATAAAGATCTGAAAAGGGCCAGCAGAATTGTCTCAGATATTTTAAGTTTCGCAAGGCCCGGAGAGCTCAGGCTCACCCAGGCCGATTTAAAGCAGACACTACAGCGGGCACGAGCTTCCATTGTCCGTCTCTATCCGGTACTCTCCCGGCGTATCGACTGGATATTCGATGGAGAAGAAAGTGTGATGATGGAATACCATCCTGAAAAAATGGAAAGACTGTTTTTCAATCTTTTTAGAAATTCTCTCCAGGCCTTCGACTACAAAGAGGGGTATATTCGTGTGGATATGCGCAAAGCGAAGAAAAATTTGCACATAGTCATTGAGGACAATGCCGGAGGAATTGCTCCGGAACAGATACAGAAGATCTTTCATCCTTTCTTCTCAAACTCGCGATCTGGAAGTGGGAACGGTCTGGGGTTGAGCATTTGCGACAGCATTGTAAAAGAACATCGCGGGAGAATTCGAGCTCGTTCATATGGAGGAAAAACTTTCTTCCATATTTCCCTGCCGCTCTTTCGCATTCACTCTTAGAGGTTTGCATGCCGTGTGCAAGGGAAGTTAACATTTAAAAGCTTTTCGAAAACTTGTTTTAATAACCTTTGAAAAATCAGGAGTTTATTTTGCCAGATACAAAACCTTCCATCCTGGTTGTGGATGATGTGGAATCCATTCGCATCGCAATAAAAGACTATCTTGGAAAGCATTATACGCTTCATGAAGCGGACAACGGGCTGACCGCGCTATCCATATTGAAAGAAAAGAAGATCGATCTTGTTTTAACCGATATTCGCATGCCGGAGATGGGAGGATTGGAGTTAATACGCCATTTAAAAAGGGGTTTCCCGGGAATCAAATTTGCACTGATGACGGCTTACAATGTGGATGAATATGTACAGTACGCCAGAAATGAAGAGATCTGGAATATCATACCCAAAACAACTCTTCTGGATCTCCATTTTGTACAGGTTATGATCGATAAATTAATCTCTAATAATATTTTTGGAGTCGAGAAATACTTCCCTGGCGTAGAGCTGCTGCCCACATTAAGTTTCCAGTATGCGAAGCAACAATGGCAACAGGGTGAAAAACTGGAGCTTGAAAAAAACCAGCTCTATTCTGTAACAGTGCACTCCATGGACGATGCCAACTTCATCAATGATAGAATCTCAACGCTGATGGTAAAAAGCGGATCTCCCTTTTTAATACGTCAGATTCTGGAAGAATTGTCTTCCAACGCACTGGTTAGAGCTCCCGGGACCACCCATACTCAGAACGCTCCTTCCACCTTCTGGAGTGCCAGAAATACCCCGGTGAAATTGAAGCCGGAAGAGTGGGAAGGTGTAACGATTTCATTCGGTATTGTAAAAAACAATGCCGTCCTTTGTGTTTCTGATCCCTTCGGGACACTGGACAGAAACGAAATCCTGTATCGGCTGGAGAGACAGATTACCATCGATTTGAAAACAGGGTTACCATCTGGCCTGGCTGACCTTCATGGCCGGGGCCTTTTCATTGCAAGGGAACATACAGACCAATTGATATTCAACATAGATCCGGGCAATCGAACAGAGGTGATTGCACTTCTTTCTCTGGAAACGGAGAGTCGCAACCGGGCAATCTCTATTTACCAGACTTCGGAAGAGTCGCCCGGATCACCTTTACGCATGAAAAAAAACTGAACCGTAGCGCCGGTATCCACAATGAAGCCACTCGCTTCCGGCGAAGCCAGTATGCGCCAGCCATGGCCAGCGATCACTCCCCCCAGCTTTCGCTGAACAATGGAGGCTCCTGTGTTGCTTACGGCAATGAGAGAATCTCCATCTCCAAACAGGACGTATCCAGCAGAAGCGAATACAGGCCGATAAATGGTGTTGCTGGATGGGCTGTATTGATATATGGAATCCCCGTCATCATCGAATAATTCAACACGATCAGGAGCCCCCACCAATAATGCCCTGCGGTTCACTGCCAGCGAAAGGATGTGGGGATAGATGGATTTTAATTGAACCCGGTAAATTTCTTTAAAAACGATGTCCGTTCGCACATGATCTGAGCCAGATTGAACGCCATCGCCCGGATTTGCCGGTCCCCGATCCGTGTCGACACCACTCTCATTCTTTCCGGGATTTTTGAAGACGATCACTTCATCCCTGTCGCCATTTTGCAAATGGACAGCGATGCGTTCCCCATTTTCAGAAATGGCACAACTTTTGAAAAACCTTAAGGGAGAGTCGGTTTCTGGCGTTATACGAACAATATACTGGCCACCGGGAGGAACAAAATAGAGTGAATCGGAGAAAACAACGCACGCTTCGGAATGACGTGACGCAAAGCCATAATCGCTGAGAATATTCCCGGAAATAGACGCTGCAGGCAATATGTTCCCGCTTTCGTCCATTAGATCCACACGATTCCCATCGCCAGTAAGAAGCAGAATCAATTTTCCAGAGTGATCAGGCGCAGGATAGCTGCCATTACTCCTCTGCCATAAAAGCTCTCCATCCAGGCTTTTGAACAAAAGCTCTTTGCCAGCGTTTCTGTACTGAAAAAAGCCCGGGACAAAGAAAGGGACAGATATACGAAAGCCTTTCTCCACATGCATGGTGCGGCCGTCGGGCCGAATTACCTGCCACCCCCCATCATCGGATGGTAAAAAAGTAGCTCCAAAGGGGTTGGTGGCTTTCTTCCATGGGCCGGAAAGGGAAAAGCTTTCTCCATCCTTTAAGGAGATGATTCCCTGAGAATCCAGAGAAGGCGCCATGGAGAAGTGGACGGGCCAGCGAAAAAGAAGAATGGTAAAAAGAAGAGTGGAGAGAACGTAAATACGAATCACTCCACCACTCTTCTTTTTTTTCTGGAACGAGGCAACTCAAATATTGCAGCTCACAGATACGAGACCAGCTGCTGATTGTATTTGCCGGTTCTGATCTTGCGTATGGCTTTTTTTTCAATCTGCCGGATTCTCTCTTTGGAAAGGCCTATGGTCTTCCCAATTTTTTGAAGAGATAGCACGGGGCCCCCATCCAGTCCAAAGCGCATAAAGAGAACCTTTCTCTCCCGGCTGGTCAATTCATCCATACTCTGCAGTATCTCATGCTTGAGTTGATCATCTTCCACTTCAGAATCGGGCCTTACGAGCATGGGATCCTGGATATTTTCACCCAGCGTATAGTCCTCCCCATCCTGCACAGGAGCGTCCAGACTTAGATGCTCCCGGGAGATGTTGATGAGGTGCCCCAGATCATCGGCACGCATCTCCAGTACATCAGCCAGAGTATTGAGATTATTTTCCATACCATCGGCATTCTCAATCATCCTCTCGGCTTCTTCCATTCTTCTTAGATCAGCTGTTCTGTTAAGAGGTAGTCTGATCAAATGCGACTTCTGCTGAATGGCAAAAAGGATGGATTGTTTGATCCACCAGACCGCATAAGAGATAAAGTGAAAGCCTCGCTCTGGATTGAATCTCTCTGCTGCTTTAATCAAACCGAGGTTTCCCTCGTTGATAAGATCCATTAAAGATAATCCATACGCCTGGTATTTTCGGGCGACGGTAATGACAAAACGTAGATTTGCCCGCACAAGCCGATTCCTCGCCTTTTCATCCCCCTGGCTGGCAAGTATCGCAATCTCCTTCTCTTCTTCCCGCGAAAGCATAGGGATTTTGTGAATTTCGTTGAGGTACCAGTTCAGGATGGAATCGCCTCCACCGTCCTCACGAGCTTTCCGTGCTGTTTTTCGGCGCACAGGAGTGGGACGCCCCTTCACTGTAGTGCTCGCTGCCTCTTCTCCAAAACCCTCTACCTCTACGGTCAGATCCATATCCACATCATCCAGAATAGGTTCAAGGTCTGATGAGAGAATTTCCCCGTTCTGAAGAGGTTGCGCCACAGAATCGTCTTTGATCCTGATGGACTCTGATCCCACTGTTGAGCGGGAAGCAATCTTTCGGCCCTCTTTGCTTTTTCTGGCAATCATAATCAGCCTCCCGAATCTATTTGACGAAATATGCAAGAATTCATGCTGTTAGAATGATTCTATTTCTCAATTTCGAACAGAATTAATTAAACACAAAAAAAAAGATTCCGTCAATAATTTCCTTTCCATACCCCCCTATGGTACCTGCACAAGGAGACGAATGGAGACACTTGTTCATTCATTTTTTTTCAATTTTTACCATGCTAGCAGTAAAAAAAGGTTGCCTTTTGTATTTTTTTTTGTAGCAACCAGCTGTTCCATTGCAACTATCTGAATTCTCCTTTATGCTGAACCTCCTGAGCACAGAAGAACTACTGGTACATTCCAGGTATTTACAGGACCTTCGGATCTTTTTAAATAGTAAAGACTACATAGAAGTGGAAACACCGCTGGCCAACCCTACTCCGGCCATGGAGCCGTTTCTCTATCCCTTTGCTTTAAGTCAAAATGAGTTTCGTATGAACGGGCAACGGAGCGAATCTCCTCCGGTCCCGGAGAGGGACGAACCTTTTTATCTCATTACAAGTCCTGAGTATAATCTAAAAATTTTACTTTCCGAATTAAAACGCAACATCTTCCAGCTTTCCCATGCTTTTCGCGCGGAGGATCGTAGTAAACTTCACTCGGAAGAATTTTTGATGTTGGAATTGTACAGGGTAAATGTGGACGAAATGGAATTGATGCGGGAATGCGAAGAGTTGATCCGAAATATAAGCGAAAAGGAGTATTCGCGAATACATCTTTCTCCCTCCCCCTTTGTTATCTACTCAATGAAAGAACTCTTTGCCACCCACGTTCATAGCACACTGGAACGTTCCTCGCTGGAAAAGGCCCTGGTTCGATGGAAGCTTGTGGGACAAAATGAGACAGTGGAAACGCTACGCTATGATGAACTTTTTTTTACCCTTTTTCTAAATCTGATCGAAGGCCATCTGGGAAAAGAGAATCCATGTTTTGTCTACGGTTATCCGGCAGAACTGTCTGCCAACTCGGTGGTGGAAAATGGAATCGCTCGCAGATTTGAAATCTACTGGAAGGGGGTGGAGTTGGGCAACGGCTACTATGAGTTAACCGATTACGAAAGTCAAAAAAAACAGTTCGAAACAGACAACCTGTTGCGACAGCACACAGGTAGAAAGAGGGCGGAGTTTGACACTCAATTGATGGATGCGTTGAGAACAGGGCTACCACCCTGCAGCGGCATTGCTATGGGTGCGGATCGGCTCTTAATGCTTATTCGCAATGAAACGAGCCTCAAGCATGTCACGCCCGTTTATAGGTGAACAGGATCCACCTGTCCGATAGCAGAAAGCTCTTCGGGCTATCGTCCGGGACCTGCTTTTCTGCGCAAAAAGGCAGGAATCTCGAGATTCTCTTCATCCCTCTCTTTGCCATAAGAGCTACGATCGGCAACGTTATTACGTCTGATTACGTTTTCATGAGAGAATTCAGCCTCTTCTTTCCTTGCTACCGAAGGCTGATAGGGAGATCGATTTTCCATGACATACTCATGGCGCTCCTTCTCATGAATTGGCCGGAAATCTTCTGATGCCAGATCCTCCTGGTCTCGTAGCGAGGGCGTTGCTCTTGAGGCAGCAAGGACCGGACGCTCCCACTCTTGATTCGATTGCTCGTGACGTGAACTGGAAAAATCTCCTGATGATGCAGTACGGATCGCCCGCCCGCCCACAACGGCCTTTTGTGGTATAGAGTTCTCTTCTCTTTTCCTTTTATGGAACCCGGTTGCAATGACTGTTACCCGAATCCGATCCATCAACATCTCATCGATGGTGAGGCCAATGATGATATTGGCACCAGGGTCTACCTGGGCTGTAATGAGTTCGGAGACCTCTTTCCAGTCTGTGATGGACATGTCCTGTCCACCGCATACGTTGATCAAAAGGGCTGTAGCTCCTGCAATGCTCACGTCATCCAGAAGAGCATTGTGAATGGCCTGGTTGACTGCGTCGCTGATACGATTCTCCCCAACCCCCTCTCCGGCTCCCATAATAGCGTCGCCGGTTTCACCCATAATGGATTTAACGTCAGCAAAGTCCACGTTCACAAGTCCGGCGGTATTGATGAGATCACTGATCCCTTTGACGGCGTTAAGCAGAATATCGTCCACGAGACGAAAAGCTACATCCACACGGGTGGTCCGATCAATGACTTTAAAAATTGAGTCATTTCGTATAGTAATAAGAGTATCCACTCGATCTTTGAGCGCCTCAAGACCCTGAATAGCGTAATCCATACGCTTTCCTCCCTCCATTGCGAAGGGTAGAGTCACAACACCTACGGTGAGGGCACCCAGCTCTCTGGCAACCTCCGCTACGATGGGCGCAGCTCCCGTGCCTGTTCCGCCTCCCATTCCGGCAGTGATGAAGACCATGTCCGCACCTTTGAGTTTCTGATGAATCTTATCACGATCTTCCTGCGCTGCCTTTTGCCCGATTTCAGGATCTCCGCCAGCACCCATTCCCCGGGTGGTACGGCCACCAATCTGAATACGCTCTTCTGCATCGGACTTACGTAAGACCTGTTCATCGGTGTTGATCACCATGAACTGCACGCCAGTCAGATTGGCATGGATCATCCGGTTAATGGCATTCATGCCGCCACCACCTACTCCTACAACTTTGATGTAGGCCGGTGAGGTTTTTTCTTCTTCTATCTGCAACATAGCGGACTCCAGATGCCTGAAGGTAGACTTCTGCAAAAATATTATGTCGTATTGGATTGTCCAGCATTATATTGGCGGTCAGTGGAGAGCGGTCGGCCAGGAGCGAAAGTCCTGACTCTTCCGGTCATAATCTGGAGGAGTTGGCATGCCAGAATTCACGAGAAATCTTACTTCGATGCCTATTTTTGGCGGATATCTTTTGCCTTTTTTTACCCCACCTTTACATGAAAGAGCAAAAATGCACATTCCATATCCACTCATCCCGTCCCGACCGCTCAACCCTGCTCGTGCCGGAATACTATTTTCTCCGATACATTCAGCAAAAAAAGGTCGGACATCATGGGATTTCTCCCTTTTTGCACCATTTAATGGATGATCCAGAGCGGGACTACAAGCTGAGTTTTTTAAAGTCCGGGAAGTGGAAGGTGCAGTATCAGGCGGAAGGTCAGAGTCTGGTAAGGGTGAATTTTTATCCACATGGGGATGATTGGGCCCGGTTGTCGTTGTTGTCGAATGCGACGGGTTTTTCCCGGTGTTACATTTTTGTTTACTTGATGCTGATTTTTCTCGGGATCATTCGACTGAAGAATGGAGGAACTCATCCACCATTCAGGAGAGCTACATCGAATCCAGTTATACTATGCTCTATCAAACTCGATTCCAGACTCAAAAAAATCACCAGGAAACTACAAACATAGCCTCTCCAGCGTTTTTTTTACAACCACTATCCGCTAAAAGCTAAATGCTCTCAGCTCTCTCACAGATTCTCCCTGACCCATTGGCGGATTCTGTGAAACCAGCCATCGCCTGCATCCTCTCTACCAGGGTCATCCCCTCCGTTCCCTTCGGGCGCAACACGGTTCTGGTAGAGAAGCAGTCCTACTCCTGTGGCAAAATCACAGCCTGATACACGGTCCCCCAGTCCTGCCATGACGGGTGGGCGGCCGCGCATAACCGGCAGAGCAAAGACCTCTTCTGCAAGCTCCACCGCCCCTTCCAGAAGGGCGCCACCACCGCTGAGCACCACTCCTCCTGAAAGAGAATTTTTTCTGCCTGATCGGACCAACTCCCGGTCAACATGCTCGAAGATCTCACGCATGCGCGGTTCAATGATTTCAGATATCTCACGTTTGAGAATCCAGCGACCCGGGCGACCGTAACTTCCGGCAATCTCCAGCTTTTCGGTGGGATCGACGAGCGCACTCAAAGCTACTCCCTGACTCTTTTTGATCCACTCCGCACGATCGAGAGGGACTTTAAGACCAATAGCCAGATCCTGACTGACATGGATGCCTCCCAGAGGAATGACTGAAGAGTGGTAGATCCCCCCATCTACAAACATGGACAGATCTACGACGCCGCCACCTATGTCCACAGATACCACACCAAGATCCTTCTCTCCCTCAGAGAGAACCGCCTCAGAGGCTGCCAGAGAGCTCATAATTCCGGAGCTTACCGCAATGCCCGATTGTGTGACCGATTTGTGCAGATTGGTAAGGGGAGTGATACCAGCTGTTACAATATGAACGTCGGCTTCCAGCCTTACACCGCTCATGCCCACGGGGTCCCGAACTCCTTCCTGGTCATCTACAGTGTATTCTCTGGAGAGTACATGAATGATTTCCTGATCCACAGGTATGCGGAGATTTTGCGCCCCCTCGATGACCCGAAAGACATCATCTTCCGTGATGACCCGGTCCCGATTGGTGATGGCCACTACCCCCCTGGAATTGTCGCCATGGAGGTGGCGTCCCGACACATTGACGCTAGCCTCATGAATGGGTAGGCCGCTCATCAATTCAGCCTCCTTCACTGCTTCCCCGATGGCCTGTTGCACAGCTTCAATGTTTATGATGACGCCACTTTTCACACCCCGTGATTGGGCCATCCCAACACCCACTATCTCCAGGCCCATTTCGCCATGGTCCCGTCCCGTAATCACCCGGATCACCGACGAACCGATATCAATGGAGCAAGTATATTCCTTTGTCATTCCGGTAACAGTATGGCATCGGGTCCTCGCAGGTCAATGATTCCCGAACTTCCCTTCTCCTTTTCAAAATAGGCTATGGAAGCATAAAGCTTCTTTGATATATCGGATGCAAAGCTAACCGGCATCAGAATTCGTATATGAGTTCTAGCCAGATATACGGTCATATAGTTGCCCCTGTCTATACGGATTTCCGAAATTCTGGAAAAGAGAAGAGGGTAGCTATTACGAAAAGTGTCCCATTCTGTAAAAAGAACTTTAAGCCGCTTATCGACCCAGTGCCCATCGTCAATAGAGAAACTACCCACAACTACCGGAACATCCCTGCATCGAACGGAAGTGGTGGAAAGTATTGTGAGGTCGCTTGCAACGTCGAACATCTGACTGCCCGATCGAATGATGGCTGCACAGGGTTGTTCTTCCAGTTCAATGACCAGCCGGCCATCTCCCTGATCGGAGAGAGTGACATGGGTAACGGATGGGAGGGCCTCCAGCCGCTCCTGAACTTCGCCTGATGCGGAGCGACCGATGATCTCTCCGATTTGTACATTGGCCAGGTTTTTTACTTCCTCAACAGTTAAATAGCGATTATTACGAACTTCAACATTGACCAGAGGAACGCCTGACCAGGTCCCTCTATAGAGCAGGATTCCTCCGGAAGCGAGAAAAAAAAGCGAGAGGCCAAGAAGGAGCAGATGCCATATCCTGAGCCCTCTGAAAGAGAAAATCTGCTGCATATTGGACTGGAAGTCTTTCGGCCCGGAATGTCTCATACTGTTCCTTATTATGTACGCTGCAAATAGGTGCGGATTCTCTGAGAAATATCACCGGCGCCAAGAAATACCACGCAATCTCCAGCACGGCAATTCTGAAACACTCGATCCAGATCCTCCCATTCTAGCAGGCTGCACCTGTTTTTTTCTGGAAACTCGTTGTAGATCCATTGTGAAGAGGCATCCTGAACGGGAGGTTCTCCTGCTGGAAAAAGGGGCATGAGAAAAACTTGATCCGCCAGCGCCAGCTCCCTGGCAAACTCCACATAATGGCGGATAAGTCGCGTATAACGGTGAGGCTGAAAAACGGCAATCAAGCGTTGACGGGATTCCATACGCAGATGAAGAGCCCGCATCACCTCTCGAATTTCGGTGGGATGATGTCCGTAGTCGTCATAAACCCGGGCACCTCTATGTTCACCGATGAACTCGATTCTTCGCTCCACTCCAGGAAACCTGGAGAGGATCTCCAGCATCTTTTCTATGGAATGCCCGGGCAGAGCGCTCAACGCACCTCCACGGATGGCAGCTTCTACGGCTGTGACCAGTGCCAGAGCATTCTGCGCGAAGTGACGACCGGGTATAGGAAGTTGGAGCCAGCCCCCACCCTGAATATTTAAGCGATCGCTCCCTTCCTGAAAAGCGGCCTCCAGCAAAGGGGCGATTCTCCGGGAAACCTGGCCCTGGGAGACTTCCACCCTTTCAGTAACGCCGTAGGAAATCATCTTTACAGGAGATGATGGATTCATTGCGGGATCGGTATCCATACCTGTAGCTTCGTTTTCAGACAGGAACGCTCTTAAATATGGATCTTCCTGGTTGAGAATGACCAGTTTTCCACGGGAGGCGAACTCTCGAAAGGCTGACTGCAAATTCTCAATGCTCCCGTAATGCTCCAGATGATCCGTATCCACATTGAGGATGATTCGAACATCAGCGTTGCTCTTCAAAAACGAACCGTCGGATTCATCGGTTTCGAATACTGCAACCGAAGAGCCACCCTTTCGTACCCCCTCTTTTAAGTAGGCGGGTTTCCCTCCTACTATGATATCGGGATCATACCCCATCTGTAGAAGGAGCCATCCCAGCATGGAGGAGGTGGAGGTTTTTCCATGGGTGCCCGCCACGCCAAATCGCACGCTACAGCGATCCGTCAGGCGATTTAAAAGATCCATCCTGTGAATGAGCTCGGCTTCACCCCTTCTTGCCCTTTCAGAGGCAAAGATCATCGCAGGATGATCGCTGGATATGGCCGAACTATAAACAACGGTATCGCATTGAGCGAGATTTTCCGTTTTATGGCTCTCAAAGACGGAAATACCGGCTTTTCGAAACTCTTCGGCATACTGAGCTTTTAGTTTTGAGTCGGATCCGGATACCCGGTATCCCAGCATGGATGCCAGCATTGCCAGCGGCTTCATGCCAGAGCCACCAATGCCTATCAGATAGATTTCTTTCATAGTTTTCTATATTCTCGCCTGAGATGCACTCACTTGTAACCAGCATTTAGATCGTGGATTACCTGTCCGCTAATTCTGTCGGCAGCATCTTTCATAGCCATGCCGGAAGATGCCTGACCCATTTTTATTAAAAGATCGGGATTTTTGCGTAAATGAACAATCATCTCAACCAGAAGCGATGGATCGCTACTTTTCTGATCGATGACCCTGGCCCCGCCTCCTCGCTCAAGGACACGTGCGTTCGCCATTTGATGATTGTCAGCGGCATAGGGGTATGGCACAAGGATCATTGGCAAACCATGAAAGGTAGCTTCTGTTACCACGCCTGCACCGGATCTGCACACAAGAAGGTCGGCAGTACTGTAAAGATCGTGAATGCGCGTAGTATATCCCAGGGGATGAAGCGGCACTGCCGGATTTTTGCCACTCCAATCCCGGATTTTTGCAACGTTATTCAATCCACATTGAAGAATACAGGTAACCCCGGAGAGAGACTCCATGGCAGCAAGAGTCATCTCGTTGAGCTGAAGGGCACCCTGGCTTCCACCCAGTACCAGGATTCGTAGAGATCTTCCGGTTCTATGGTTTGACTCCAGGTTTTCAAATAGATGTGCTTCTTCTGAATCGGACTCTTGCAAATGAGAGTCATTGGAAGC
>JBNLFC010000020.1:11903-16655 GCA_050305335.1 Leptospirales bacterium | reverse complement strand
CGTACGCATTTTTTCCGATACGGCCAAACCGGAAGCATCGTCCCCGGCGCGGTTGATCCGCATGCCCGAAGCCAGCTTCTCCATGTCTTTGTCCACTTCCCAGTGCTGGAATTTGAGGACACGATGAGCGTTGACAGCGCTCATGTTGTGGTTGATTATCATTCGCTTCCTCCTTGAAACGCTTACGGCGGGGGGCCCAGATATACCCTCCCTGGTTTTCTAAAAAACCCTCTCATCCGATTCCATTCGAACTCGAGAGCAAATGTCAGTTTTTCTATATATATGTTTACCAGAATGGCAACCATTGCCGGTAAAGTGCATCAAAGCCTGTCTGGGCCTGATTCACTACTACTGCCATCGGGCCAATACGGGGGGCTACTTGAGCCAGAAGCCGATTTTTTTTCAGAAGTGACCCGAAAAATCGCTTTTTTTGCTAAAGGTGTTTGGCCGGCCAAACTATCTTAAAATTCTCCGTCCATGATCAGACGGGGATACGGGGGACTTTTTTCCGACATTTCGCTCTTTCCAGAAGTCGGTTCTGCCAGACAACCATCAGGATGAAAATGGTTTGCCGGGGAGAGGAGTGAAAAAAAAAATGGAGTTCCTTCCGCGAAGTGGAGAGCTGGCCACGGATCGGGGAAGATTTCGAGAGTACCTTGCAGTAGCCACCTCCCACCGCGGCAAACCGGGACTGGATATCTATAGAGGAGATTTGCTCTCAATATTAAGGAAAATAATCGAGTGGCAACAATCAGAAGACCCAAACATAAAATTTGCCGAACCGTAGGCTACTGTGTTTACAATAGCCCGAGATGCCCATCGGTTAAGCGCCCCTACCCGCCGGGAACTAAATCAGACGCTCGTAGAAAAAAGAAATCTCCGTACGGTGAACAGCTGCTGGAAAAGCAAAAACTCCGTCTTCATTATGGCATGCTGGAAAAGCAATTCTATCGCACTTTTGAAAAGGCGTCCCGTATGCATGGCAATACTGCAGACAACTTCCTTTTCCAGCTGGAATCCCGTCTGATGACACTTGTATATAGACTGGGATTGGCAAGAAGCGTTTTTGATGCCCGGCAACTGATCAACCATGGACATGTTGCCGTTGATGGCAAACGCGTGGATATTCCCAGTTATCATGTGAAAGTGGGACAGGTCATTGGCATTACGGAAGGCTCAAAAGAGCTGGATCGTATCAAAGCCGGTCTGGAGACACGGATGAATGCCTCCAACCCCACACCCTACCTCGAAGTGCAGGGGGATGGCGTTTCCGGAAAATTTCTGGGAATTGCAAGTGCAGTGGATGTACCGGTGACCCGCATGAACATCCAGAAGATTGTGGAGTTCTACTCCAAGTAATTCAGGCAAGACTCATCGGCTATCACGAAGTTTTGCAAAATCAAAACCCGCCACGCTGGCGGGTTTTTTTTCCATCTTTTGGCGCACAGCCAGTGCAGCCATCGCTATCGCCGCCCTGGAATTCAATGCCGTCCACTGGAAATCGAAAACCATGAATTGAATTAGTGGCATTTTTCCCCTCTTGATATAAACATAGGTCGACTCACCCTCAAGATAGAAGCATATTCTAGCCCGGATCGGTCAGGATTCCGATCGAATCCAGAGTAGAGGCGTCAGTTATCGTTTGTCCATATCTCTTGTTTTTGATTCCCTTTGACATTTTTGCTGGAAAAAACAATATTGTAAAAAGCTGAAGGCCCAGTGATGAAAAAGCTCCAGGAAAAACAAAGCTTCACCAGTGCGATCCTCTGGAAATGTTTCTCTCTCCTCCTTGCAGTATCGTTTTTGCCATTTCTATCTCCCGACCTTATGGCTCTCCAGATGGAAAAGGAGAATCTATCCATTACAGTCCAGCCAGTTGCAGAAGAACATCCACAATATGCGGCGTTTCAACTTAAGCTGATGAACCGTAGCGGTGAAACCAGGACATTCTCAGCCACCATTCAGCTCATTAATAGCACGACAGATGGCGAAATCATACAGGGACAATGTCCCCTTTATTTAAGCGTGGAACCTTTCGGTAGAGCTCAGACCATTGCCCATTGCAAGAGCAATGGCTTTACAAACTGGAAGCTCTTCATCAAACACATATTCAAAGGAGCCCCTGCAGCGCAGGGTGAACCAACTCTCCCTTCTCCACATTGATCCCTTTAACCAGAGATGCGTTCTCTCTCCAATCACTGTTTGCCAGTTGCAACACATACGGAAGAACGGCCGCCGAAATGGCACGCGTTGAGGTGATAGGGACTGCCCCTGGAATATTGGTCACACCATAGTGTAGAATCTGATGATCGAAATAGGTAGGCGTTTCATGAGTGGTGGGACGTACGGTCTCAATGCAGCTACCCTGATCCACGGCAATATCCATGACAACGCTCCCGGGAGCCATCCTTTGAACGGTTTCTTGAGATACAATCACCGGTGCTCTATGTCCGGGCAAAAGAATCGCACCTATCACAAGATCAGCCTTCTCTACTGCTGCTGCAATGGTTGATTTATGTGCATACAGTGTCTCGATATGTTGACCGGCGTCTTGCATCGTTTTCAGTTTTGCCAGGTTGAGATCAAATACAGTCACCCTTGCTCCCAGCGAGGCGGCAACAAGAGCCGCACCACTGCCCGCATGGCCCGCACCCAGCACTATGACATTAGCCCGGGAAGAGCCTGCCAGTCCCCCCATCAAGATGCCTTTGCCACCACCCGGGGAGGTTAAAAGGTAAGCTCCGTTTTGAGCAGAAAGCCTACCTGCTATCTCACTCATGGGAGCGAGAATGGGAAGTCTCCCATTGGCTTCCTCCACGGTTTCGAAGGCAAAGGCGGTTAATCCCACATCGAGAAGTTGACGTGCAAGTTCCTTCTCTGCAGCCAGGTGCAGAAAACAAAAAAGATGGTGATCGCTTCGAAGATAAGGCCATTCCGCAGGCTGAGGTTCCTTGACTTTTACAATCAATTCCGCTCTTTCATAAAGAGCAGGTGCCCCGGATACAACTTCAGCGCCAGCAGCTCTGTAGTGTTCATCATTGAATCCGCTGATCTGGCCCGCACCAGATTCAATGAATACCTGAGATCCTGCACAAACCAGATCAGCCACAGCATCCGGTATCAAGGCAACGCGTCCTTCACGTACCTTGATTTCCCGGGGAATTCCTATTCGCATAACCCATTTGACTGGATCCTATCTTGAAGCGCTATATGTTTTCTTGACCAGGGTCTGGAGCGATTCTTGAAGTGTTCCAAATTCGAGAAAAAAGTAATCCCTGGAATTCTACCCGCCGGGACTCAGAATCCTTAGATTGAGGTTGCGTTGCGAATGGTGATCTGATATTCGGATTATATGGTGCCGGGGCCCGGTTAAAGACAATAGCATGAGGATATTTCCATGGAAGATCTGGCACATGAAAAAGAGAAGTCCCTTGAAGAGGAGTTGCGCCGCCTGCGGGCTCTGGTATCCTCCTTTGAATTGCTGAACTCCAGTCTGGATCTGGACACCGTTCTGGATTACACACTCACTCAGGCGGTTCAGTTGCTGGGAGCGGAAGTTGGTTCCATCGCACTCCTCAATGAAGTAAAATCCCATTTACTCTTTGTAAAATCCACGGATCCCAACTTCAATGTGCTAAAGGGGCTTCTGGTCCCCCTGGATAAGGGGATTTCAGGGTATGTGGCACGCACCGGTGAGTCCGTAAGAGTAGAGGATACCAGTCGGGACAACCGTTTTTATCAGGATGTTGACGAGAAGCTGCACCATACAACAAGAACCTATCTCTGCGTCCCACTCATCTTCGATTCCAGTGTAATTGGTACAGCCCAGTTGATGAACCGCCTGGACGGTAAGCCCTTCTCTGCAGGAGATGAGGGTCTTTTCAGAGGCTTTGCCCGTCAGGCTGCTCTTGCCATTCAGAATGCCAGAGTACACTCTGTGATGCTGAAACAGCAGGCGATGGATTCCGAATTGCGAGTGTGCAACGAGATTCAGATGAACCTCTATCCGAAAAAATTGCCCGGGCTCCATAATTTTGAGGTATACGGAGTGACGGTACCATGTCGGGAAGTGGGTGGTGACTACTACACTTTTGTCGAAAGGCCTGATGGATCAGTGGATGCCGTGATTGCAGACGTCTCGGGCAAAGGTGTATCGGCAGCCATGCTTGTATCTGAACTCCACACAGGCGTTCAACTTCTCTCCAGAATGGACCAGCCTCTTGCGGACTTTGCCAATCATCTGAACAGCCATCTGGTAGAAACCATTATAATGGGAAAATTTATCACATTCTTTACGGCACGGCTCAAGCCGGAGGATTCATCTTTTGAATACGTCAATGCCGGACATCCACCACCCTATATTGTCAGAAGCAATGGAAGTATTGAAGAACTGGAAACAACTGGCACAATCCTCGGGATACAAGGCATGAATGCCATAGATTATCGCACCAATCGATTGGAACAAGGAGACCTTCTGGTTGCCTTTTCCGATGCATATTCGGAGTCTATGGACAAAGAAGGAGACCTATTCGGGGAGATGAGAATTGCAACGGAAGCTCTCTCAAAAAAAGAGAGCTCTCTTTCCGAGATCGCAGATCATATCAACCGTATGGTAATGGACTTTCGGGAAGGCTTGCCAGCGGCCGATGATGCAACGTTGCTGCTAATCCGTCATATTTAACAGAAACTCACAGAAGCAGATGCCTCACACCTACCCTGCTGCGCAAATTCCGGTACTATTTATGAGTCTAT
>JBNLFC010000020.1:0-11893 GCA_050305335.1 Leptospirales bacterium | reverse complement strand
TTTTAATAATCGTAATTATTAATTTATATATATAATAATTCATTCTGTTCAAATATATATAATTTGTAATATATATTCCAAATTTTATTTATCTTTTTTTTAATTGCACTTTCTACATATTAGTTTGATCCTTTTTCCGGAACTCCATATGTTTGACCCGGACTTCCAATATCTGAACCCCGATAAAAATCATAAGATTGTCAAAACGTTATCATATGCAAGAACGCTCCGAAAATAATACACTTCTGTATGAAGCGGAAAAAGTTCTCTCCAGAAATCCCATTCTGGATAGCATTACCGATGCAATATGCATTCTGGATGTGAATAGTCGAAAAATCCTCCACGCCAATCAGGCATTTCTGCAGTCAACTGGATTGGATGAGGATATATGCCACTGCATGACCTGCTATGCAGCCACCCATCGTAGAGATATTCCCTGCGAAGAATCCAATGAAGTCTGCCCGCTCCTGGATGTGATCCAGACCCGCCGGACCCAGAGTGTGGATCATATCCATCACGGTCCCAACGGACAGGAACAACTGGTAGAGGTGGTGGTTTATCCCATTATTGATCCTGATGGCAAGATCCGACGTGTTGTCCATATTTCCCGGGATATCACGTATCGCAAAGGTCTGGAAAAACAGCTTTTGCAGAAAACAGAAGAGTTGCTAAAACTCAATCTGGACCTGCACCAGAAAGTCTATGCGGAGATTGAAAAGCGACTGGACCAGGAAGATCTTATACTTTACCAGTCCCGATTGGCAACCATGGGCGAAATGATGAAAGCTATGACCCATCAATGGAAGCAACCGGTAGCAAATCTGGGGGTAATCGTTGAAGATATGCGAGACATTCTTGATACGGATGAACTCGATCGAGATTACCTGAACCAGGCTTTGAAAGATGCCAGGGGGCAGATTGATTTCATGTCCCATGTAATCGAAGATTTTCGTAACTTTTTTTCACCTTCTGCTTCAGTTCAAGTTTTTGACGTGCAGGAAGCAATCCACGAACTTCTGCGCCTTTTTTTCCGCAGTTTTCATGCCATCGGAATTGAAATCCAGATCCTGTACGAAGAATATAAACCTCAGGGGCTTGTAACCCTGAGCCATGAACTTCTAACGAGAACAACCGATAACTTTCCCCGGCTGAATGGTAACTATAAAGTCATTGGATACAGAAATCAGTTTCAGCATGCAATCCTGAATCTGATGAATAATGCAAAAGATGCGTTACTTTCCAGAAACCAATCCGCAGGAATGGAGTCTTCCAGACCTTTTATCATCAGAATTGGAATCGGAAAAAAAGAGGAACAACTGTTGATTGCGGTATCTGACAGCGGACCTGGCATCCCGGAAGATATGAGAAAAAAGGTTTTCGAAAACCATTTTTCCACAAAAACCGATGGATTTGGAATGGGACTTTATATTGTAAAAAAAATTATAACCGATGCCATGGGCGGCGAGGTCAGCATCTGTCCATCGGCTCTGGGTGGTGCCTCATTCACGGTCTCCCTGCCCTCCTACTCGTCGTAAAACAGGTTCTCCGTTACCTGAAGCTGACCGGCATCGCCACTTCCATGCGACCCGGGCGCAAACCTCGAGTCTACCCGCTATTGAGATTTATTCTCATTTCCCGGAAAAAAGAAGACCACTATGACATTTCCCTGACAAATAGGATCCGCTTTTATGAGATAAATAGATTCTGGGATTCTTTCTGTTACGCCTGAGGCTGACCATCGGCTTTCCCTGGCGTTTCGATATCGGTTATCGATGAACCCCTGAAAATATAGATGAAGCCATAAGTGTCAGCTCTCTTTTTCCATGAAGCAGTTAGGTGCAATCGTACTGAGTTTTGAAGAGGCCGGGGATTTAAATCGAATCGTTCCCTGGAAATCAGAAAATCCCCGGCAACTCCATGCGGCTCTCCGTGAAAAGTTTGTCCCGCTGAACGGGTTTATTTTTCTATCCACTTGCAATCGTGTGGAACTGATCTACACACTGGAAAATGGCGATGCCCATGATCATATGCTCCAGACCCTGATTCAGATCATGCCTGATCTGGATCCATCAATTTCGCCCACCCACTACCGGGGCCGCAAAGCATTGCGGCATCTCATCCGCCTTGCGGCAGGGCTCGAGTCTATGGTCCTCGGTGAAACAGAGATTCGCTCTCAGATTAAGGATGCGTTCGAAGACTCGCACACTGCACGACTTCTGGACAAACGACTGCGCATACTCATTCAACAGGTCTTTCACGAAGCACGCAAAATACGCAACTCCATTCCCATATCCAATTTGCCACTTTCTGTAGCGACTCTTGCCACGCGCAAAGTGATTCAGGCTGCCGGTTTCATTGAAAAAAGAGACGCCACCCAACCCATGGATGAGAAGGCCGTTGTGATCATCGGATCCGGCCCCATGAGTCGCCAGTCAGCCGAATACCTTGCAAAACTAAATAATCGCATGATTCTGGTGAACAGAACCTTAAGTAAAATTGAAAAAACAGCTCAGGACCTCGGTGCCGACCTGTGCACATTCGATCGATTCATCAATGAACCAGAATCCCTCGGCCCGGTAGGCGCCATTGTGACCGCCACATCCAGAGACGATGCTTTCATCACCCCTGCTTATCTCCGACGCTTAATGAAGTCCAGCAATAACATGAATGGGGATCCTTTCGTCCTGGTAGATATGGCATTGCCAGCGGATGTTGAAGTTTCGTGTGGAGATCTTCCTGGTGTAACTCTCGTCTCCATGGAAACCCTCCGCAAAGAACTGGAGGAGAATCGACAGAAACGAGTAGAGGCCGCGGAGATGGCTGACGAGATGGTGGAAGACTCTGGCTTTCGCATAGAGACCGACCTTGTCACTGGCCTTTCCGGCAACCTGATCCGCGACTTTCAGAAGGATGTACGCGATAAATCCAGAGAAAAGCTGGATATGCTTTTTCGAGATCGTCTATCACACCTGAGTCGCACGGATCGCAATCTTATATATACCTGGGCCATTCAAGCAAATCGAGATATGAATCGCATCCATCGTCGTGGATTAGAGACGGTGATTCGCCACTACTGCTCCACCAATCGTCAGGAAACCAACCATTGAGTAAACAATTGAAAATTCGCATTGCAACCCGGGGATCGGATCTGGCCCTTTCCCAGGCTTATTATATTGAAAGGAGATTAAAAGATCTACCAGATCCCCCGAAGACAGAAATCATCATTATTAAAACCAGCGGGGATCGTATACAGAATGTTCCTCTTTCTCAGATTGCAGGCGATACGCCAGACGACCGCAAAGGCTTTTTCACAAAAGAGATTGAAGACGCACTGCTTGCCAATGAGGCTGACATTGCCGTACATTCTTTCAAAGATCTGCCTACCATCGACATATCGGGGCTTGCCATTATGGCCGTGCCACAGAGGCTCAACCCCTTCGACGTAATCCTTTTTCCACGGGAAAAACGTGTCATGGACGCCCCCCCTTATCTGGCACCGGGAAGCAAGGTGGGGACCTCATCGGTACGCCGCATATCGCAGATCGAACATCGCTGGCCAGGCCTCTCCACTACTGACCTGCGTGGAAATGTTCCCACCCGAATTCAGAAAATTCTCGCCGCAGGAAAAAATGCAGATGAGAATGCGAATCGGTATGATGCTATACTCCTTTCCGGTGCCGGCTATGAACGATTGCAAAGCGATGGATCTTTTCAACGTCTGGGCCTGGATCAAATGATTGCCGATGAACTGGAAGTGATCACCCTGCCTCCAGAGGAGTTTGTACCGGCTCCTGCTCAGGGTACGCTGGCAGTACAGTGTCGCGAGAATGATGAAAAAACTATCGATGTGCTGAAGCAGATACATGATGCGGAACTGTTTCAGGCCGTGGCCATCGAAAGAGCTGTATTGAAAGCTGTGGAAGGAGGCTGCCACCTGCCTCTTGGTTGCTATGCGGAAAAAAACCGGGATGGCGGATATCGCGTACATCTTTATTTGGGCCGAGAAGCCGTGGATAACCGAAACAATAAATCGTACTATAAAGTCAGGTACTACAACGATCCCCGGATACTGACAGACCGGGTAATTAAAGAAATCAAAGGGAAGCTGCCCCTGGTCCTGACCGGCCTTGATGAACGTGCGGAAGAACTGCAAGAGAAGTACGGAAAAGAACGCATTGTAGCATTACCGCTGATTTCCACCGAAACCCTGGAGCTTTCTGGAGAAAACAAAGTATGGATCCATAACTGGATCAAGGAATCTAGAAATCGAGATAGACGATCAGTCATTGCTATTTTCAGCGCCACGGGAGTCAAAGTCTTGAGTCGCTGGTTATCAGCCATTGATATTCAGGATGACCCCATCCACTTTGCCGTCACCGGTGAAAAAACGTCCGAAGCCATACAACGATATTTCCCGGGCATGCCTGTCTCATATAGAAGCGAAGATGGAACCGGAGAAAGCCTGGCCAGCGTTTTAAGAAAAAACCATACCGAAATTCACACGGAAATTCCAGCGTTTACGGCCATGGACGGGCGGAGCGAATTTTTTGACTCCATGAACCAGAATGGTTTTCAGACCCACAGAATTCCCCTTTATGAAACCCGTCCACGTAAACTTGATCTCGGAAGTATTCTACAAATTCCCGGAGAGTGCTATATTCTCTTTGGAAGTCCATCCGCTGTGAAAAACTATGCCGGGCAGATGCAGATGCTGCGACCCGGCTGGAAAGAGTTGCAGGGGCATCGCTACTGCTCCATCGGCCCTACTACCACATCTGCCTTTCGAGAGCTGGGTATGCAGGTCTACGCCCAGGCTACACAACCCGACTACGATCTTATGATCGAAGAGCTTATCTAAATAATCAGGTTAAGATAGGGAGCAAAAAAATGCGGAAGAAGATGATCCTGTACGTATCCACCGGACTGATCGCAATCATTGCTATTGCATTCGCATACGGCTCCATCAGCTGGCGCATCGCCACGAATAGAATGCATGCCAGCCTGGAGAAAGAACGTCGCCCTGTTCAACCCGGAGTGTACAATCCGGAAGAATTGAATGGTTTACCGGTACCTGTGCAACGTTATTTTCGATCTGTTTTCAAAAATGGTCAACCGATGATTCTGGCTGTTGATCTGACGCAAAGTGGCACCTTCAATACCGGCGAAAGGGAGGAGCAGTGGAAGCCTTTCACCGCATCCCAGCATGTTATAACCGATCGACCGGGTTTCGATTGGGAAGCCCGGATCCAGATGGCACCTATGGTTTCCGCAAAAGTGCATGATGCGTATATCGCAGGGGAAGGCATTCTTCACGCATCCCTTTTCGGCCTGGTGCCCCTGGCACGCATGCGGGGAACCCCCGAAGCGGCCCAGGGTGAATTGATGCGGTTCCTTGCGGAATCGGCCTGGTATCCCACAGCTCTCATGCCAGGCTATGGCGTACAGTGGGAAGCAGTCGATGATCATTCTGCCAGAGCTACACTGGAAGATGGCAAGACCAGAGTGACAATGCTGTTCCATTTCAATAAAGATAACCTGATCGAATACGTACGCTCAGAAATGCGACCACGCATGGTCGGTGAAAAGGTGGTCCCGACACCATGGGAAGGCCGGTGGAGCAACTATGAGATGCGCGATGGGATGCTGATTCCACTGGAAGGTGAAGTAGCGTGGATACTTCCAGAGGGAAGAAGGCCCTACTTTCGTGGTCGCATTGGGAACATTGCTTATGAATTTGCTCAATGAATGCAGGGGAGTTGCTCCCGGCTTAACTTTGCAAGTTATACGATTGCATCGATGCCATGTTATATTATATAAAAGAGCTGGAGAAAAAAATGAATCGTAAGAAATCGGAAGAGTTGTTTTCACGGGCAACGGCAGTCATTCCCGGAGGGGTCAACAGTCCGGTACGGGCCTTTCGCTCGGTGGGTGGGACTCCCATCTTCATGGAATCGGGAGAGGGATACCGGGTAAAAGATGTAGACGGCAACATTTATGACGACTACTGCAACTCGTGGGGGCCGCTCATCACCGGCCACCGTCATCCACAAATCCTGGAAGCCATTGGCAAACAGGTAGAGCGGGCACTCACATTCGGTACACCCTGCGAAGAAGAGGTGCTTCTAGCAGAATACATGGTACAGAATCTCCGCTCTCTGGTAAGAACCATTGAAAAGGTGCGTTTTGTGAATTCGGGCACAGAGGCGGTGATGAGCGCTTTACGGCTGGCACGTGGATTCACCGGTCGAAGCAAGGTTATCAAATTTGATGGTTGCTACCATGGCCATTCGGATACCCTGCTGGTCAAGGCAGGATCCGGTCTGGCCACTGCAGGAATTCCCGACTCAGCCGGTGTGCCGTCTCCTTTTACCGGAGAAACCATTGTGCTCCCTCTGGGAGATGCAGCGGCTGTAGAGAGTGCATTCAAGAATTATCCGGACCAGATTGCAGCAATCATTATTGAAGGTGTTCCTGCCAACAACGGTCTGTTGATCCAGACAAAAGATTACGTTACTTTCTTGCGGGAAATTACACAAAAACATGGTGCTCTCCTGATTCTGGATGAAGTCATTACGGGATTTCGCCTATCCTTTGGAGGGGCAGCTTTCCACTATGGGATAGAACCCGATCTGGTCACCTATGGTAAGATCATCGGAGGCGGCATGCCGGTGGGAGCGTTTGCCGGGCGCTCGGAAATATTCAAACATCTGGCTCCTGATGGTGCCGTGTATCAGGCAGGAACACTCAGCGGCAATCCGGTAGCCATGGCGGCCGGACTTGCACAATTGATGCTTCTCAACGATGATCTTTATGCACATATGGATCGCTTATCCACAGACCTTGCCAATCGAGTGAACAATGCCAGCTTAAAATGGAAGATGGCAAAGATCGCCTCTATATTCTGGCTCTATCGCGGTAGTGAGGCTCCTGTGCAAGCGGATCAGATCGAGCGTGATGCTATGAAAGAGTATGCGGGGCTTCATGCATACGCGCTTTCCAGAGGAATTTATCTTGCACCATCAGGATACGAGGTAGGCTTCATCAGCTCCCCGATGACAGAAGTAGCAGTGAATCGCCTGGGAGAATGCATTGTGGAATATTTCAGCAAAGACCCAAAAGGAGCATGACGATTGCCTGGCTGGTTGCGCTCATATCTGAATGCGGACGAACGAGACTCAGTCCGTCATGCGACTCTAATCATGACAGGGATGGTCTTTCTTCTTGCCGCGCAGCTAATCTGGTGGATCATCTTTTACGAGCTCTCCTACCAGCATACCAACCGTGTTCAGTTGAAACTGGATCGTATGGAGATGGTAATTGCCAATGGAGGAGTTCCTACCATCGCCGAAGCTCCAGCTCTGAAAAAGGAAGGTGGCCGATATATCATCAACGAAGAAGTGGTCAGAGCCCGCAGTGGCGAGCACAGGCGCAAACTTTTTATGCTTGTCTCCGAAACTATCTTCGTCCTGACCGTGATCGTTTACGGTTCAGTGCGTTTACTTCGCTCCGTGCGCAATGAACGCATCTGGATGCGGGATCGGACTATATTCCTAAATTCCATCACCCACGAACTCAAAACTCCTCTGGCGACCATTTTGCTGAACAACCAGACTCTTTTGAAACGGAAGTTGAATGAAAAAGATCGAACCGAGTTGATCCACTCAAACATTGAAAACATACGACGCCTGGAGGAACAGGTCAATGAAATTGTTCTCAGCGGTGAACTGGTACGGCTTCGCTCCGGGAATCGTAGCGGCGAGCTGGAGTCACGGATTGGCGGCGTTAGCTCCAACGCTACGGAAGTGATTGACCAGTATCTTGAAGAGATCTCGGGCTATTTGCAGCGGGAACACGCGACTATTAGCCTGGAACGAAATCTTTCCCATGAAGTGGCCATGCCTCAGGAGCTTTTCAAAAGAGTGGTGAGTAATTTGATCACAAACGCGATCCAGTATTCGGAGCAAGATCCTGTGATAGAGATTACACTGGAAGATTCGGAAAGCATGATGGGCCAACCCATAGCATCC
This sequence comes from Leptospirales bacterium, assembly GCA_050305335.1. GTDB lineage: Bacteria > Spirochaetota > Leptospiria > Leptospirales > Leptonemataceae > JBNLFC01. The sequence goes on along the minus strand of JBNLFC010000020.1, from coordinate 3,866 downwards.
CTATCGATAGCGGATAACGGTGTAGGAATCGATGCGCGAGAGCGGGAAAAGATTTTTCAGCCCTTCTATCGCATTGGCAACGATCGCAGAGCTATTCGCGGAAGCGGGATTGGCCTGTTTCTGGTAAAGGAAATTGTAGATACTTTTCACGGAGAGGTGCATGTGGAGTCACGCCGGGAGGGCGGATCTCTCTTCAAGATCCGATTGCCGGGCGTCAGGAGAGTCTAATATTTCATGTCAGGAACCCATAAAAAAGCAAAACGCACGGCCACTCCCATCCTGCTTGTGGAGGACGAGAATGATCTGCGCAAGGGAATTGTGTTGAACTTGAAAGAGGAGGGCTATGCACCCATTGATTTTGCCAGCGCGGATCAGGCCCTTGCCAATGAGAGCCAGTGGAGCTCCGTAAAACTGGCCATCATCGATGTGATGATGCCAGGGCGACTGGATGGTTTTCAATTCTGCAGGGCAATTCGAGAAAAAAAATACACATTCCCAATTATATTTTTAACAGCCCGCAGTCGCCTGGAGGACAAACTCACGGGATTTGAGCTGGGTGGAGACGACTATTTGACCAAACCCTTTGACCTGGAGGAGCTGCTTGCACGCATTGCAGCGAGGTTGCGCCATCCTGAGTCGGGACAGACGACAGAAGCCGAAGTTAAGATTGGAGAATGGATTTATCATTTGAACTCCAGCAGTGCCACCTCCAATCTGACCGGTGAGGTTGTTCGCTTCAATGACCGTGAGAGTCGAATCCTGGCTCTTTTGATTCAGGAGCGGGGGAAGCCGGTGAGCCGTGATCTGATCTTAGATCGGGTCTGGGGTGAAGGAGAGTTCCCCACCAATAGAACTATTGATAATTTTATAGTTAAATTTCGTAAAATATTTGAAGTCGATCCGGGTGCACCGAAGCTCTTTCTCACACGCCATGGCATGGGGTATGAGCTGGTTCCCCTGCCCAGCGGAGAGAAGAATCCATGATCCAGTCAACAGAAACACCCACGCTTGTCAAAGCCTTGAAAGGAGAACCCACCGATCGCGTACCGGTCTGGTTCATGCGACAGGCTGGCCGCTACCTGCCTGAATACAATCGGATTCGACAAAGCATTCCGTTTCTGGAACTTACCCAGAACCCTGAACTGGCCACAGAGATCTCCATTCAGCCCCACGCTCGATTCGGACTGGATGGAATCATCATGTTTTCGGATATATTGACGCCACTCCACGGAGCAGGTGTACCTCTCCACTTCGAAGAGAAACGGGGCCCCGTTCTGGAGTTGCAAATCCAGGAAGAGAAAGACCTGGCAATTCTGGACCGTTTCGACCCGGAGAAGGATACATCCTATGTAGCAGAAATCCTGGATCGCTTGCGCATCCATATCAATAACCTTGCAACAGAGAAACCGGCTCTTCTGGGTTTTGCCGGTGCACCCTTTACACTTGCCAGCTATCTGGTGGAGGGTGGCACATCCCGCAAGTTCGAAGTCACCAAAAGTTTTCTCTGGTCCAGAAGCAAACTTTTTCACAAAATCTCGGAACGCCTGGCCCAGATGACCGTAGACTACCTATTAATGCAGATAAGCCATGGCGCAGATGCAGTGCAGATCTTCGATAGCTGGGGAGGCATTCTGGCACCGGATCACTACAAAGAGTTCTCTGCACCCTATATCGAAAAGATCATCCAGGGTGTTCGCAAAGGCATGGAAGCGAAAGGTCTAAAAAAAACACCTATTATCCTATTCGTGGGAAACTCCGCTCACCTGCTTGCCATACTTGACTCCCTTTCTCCTGACGCCGTAAGCCTCGACTGGCGCGTTAGCCGCGCGGATGTGGACCGATACATCTTCCCCCGGCGTGCCATTCAGGGAAACATGGATCCACTGGTTCTGTACGGCAACGTTGAGAGCGTGGAACGGGAAACTCGCGCTGTACTGGAAAGCTTTGCCAATCGCCCCGGGTATGTCTTCAACCTGGGCCATGGAATACACCCGGCGGCTCCTGTGGAGAATGTAGAGAGAATGATTGCCACGGTACGGAGCTGGAAAGTGTGAGTAAGAAGTGAACCGTATTGAATCCCTCACCGAGCATTCAAATTACTTTATCTTCAGGAGTTATTCCCGGTCAATCCAGCTTTTCGCAATTGCTCATACAGTCGAGTGCGACTCAACCCGGAAATTCGCCATGACGGGGATTTCATTGGCAAACAATGGGTGAAAAAATCAAAACTTATCATATCTTTTTTTACCTCTTGCATTGATGAGCTCTGGGGTATGAAGTTTATAAGTTTCTCAAAGAGTATTATCCGAAATATGGAGTAAAGCTCCGGCTTGCTGGCCCGACTCGCCGGGTGAATGAAGTGAAGGATCCTTATAATGGATCGTTTATCTCCCCTATCGCTGCCAGAAAATATGCCCCTCTTCCAGGGGGACTGCAACTCCTTCCAGCCTGGGAATCAGACGCGCCGTATAGTCCCCAACGGGTCGTATAGACGTTAGTTCCGCTCAATAAAGAAAGCCATTCTCCGCACCCACCAGTTCCGGACCACGCGTCATTTCATGGATTTTGGGACAGGCTTTAATATATATTTGCTCCATGCTCGTATGAATCGCCTTTCATGGATGATCCGGCTCCAGAGTTTTTTTTGGGGCAGGCAACCACCTCAAAAATGCCATCCCCGCCATTGCAGAAAAAATAGATGCGAGAAAGATCCCCAGCTTAGCGTCGTCAATCAGGCTTTTGCCGAAAGCTATGTTCGCAATAAACAACGCCATAGTGAAGCCAATTCCGGCCAGTAAGCCGCCGCCCATCAGTAACCCCCAGGTAAGCTCCGGGGGACGAATGGCAATGCGCAAACGAACAGCCAGCCAGCTGAACAATAGAACGCCAGCAGGCTTTCCAATCACGAAGCCTGAGAAAATCGCCACGGTGAGGTGGCTACCAGGATGGTCCAATGTGAGCGGTAACCCGGCGTTGGCAAATGCAAACAGGGGCATGATGACAAAACCCACCCAGGGATGTAATGCAATCTCCAGACGCTCCACGGGAGAGAGCGTTTCACGCGCGGCAATTTCGGCCATCTGTAATGTATGCCGATCCTTCGTGGCCCGGTTGCTTTCGCTGCTGGCTGGATGCGCAATCACCTGATCCAATATGGCGTATAATCTTTTATCGCTGACCCATCGACGTGCTGGAGTCATCAGGCCAAGCATCACACCGGCGATGGTAGCGTGGATCCCGGACGCATCCACCGCAAGCCAGATGAGCCCACCCACCAATATGTAGATCGGAAAACCGCGAAAACCGAGTTTTGATAAGGCACCTGTAACCATCAGGCCAAGCGCAGCCACTGCCAGCGGCCACCATACAATATGGCTGCTATAGCCAATGGCGACCACAAGTATGGCTCCGATATCGTCAACAATGGCCAGAGAAAGCATAAACACGCGTAAACTTTGAGGGATACGTGAGCCGACCAGTGCCAGACAGCCGATCACAAACGCTGTATCAGTCGCCATGACAGTGCCCCACCCATGCTGACCGGGTTCTCCTGATTGGGACTACCCGAGAATGACACGTGAAACCACCTGGCCCAAATTTGTACCAGAGGGGGGCATCTGCCCCTGTCTGGTCCTATGGAGAGGCACTTACCCATGCTGGCTCTCAACCACCTACGGTGACCCAGGTTCCACTCAGATCCAAACTCGGCACCGCGGTGACAAGTCTTTGACCGTTAGACAGCTTGCGAACGTGTGAACCACACCAACTAGGCAAGTACACGGTTAGTTCAGCCCCTACAGGTTATCGAAACACCTGAGGACGGGTCCATGCACATGTCACACACCTTCTGACAACTCAGATGGATT
>JBNLFC010000019.1:0-16869 GCA_050305335.1 Leptospirales bacterium | reverse complement strand
ATCTGACCGGCACTGCCAGCTCCTTTGCCCTGATCATCATTGTTGGTGACTTTATCTTTTCGGCCATTTTCGTTATTTATTTTTACAGGTTATTCCGGTTGAAGCTGCAGATTGTGTAGGCGATGGCAGAGGCATCGCCCTTCTCTGTTTTCTCCCGGCATTACATCATCTCGGTCCCATCGGTCCGTATTTATCCATCATTTCTCGATGCAGGTCTCGCATTTCTTGATTCAGTTTCAGGTATCTTTTCTGCATTTCGGGATCCATATCCTCAAGATCCATCATGCCGCGACCCATTCCGCGCATCATTCCCGATCCCATTCGCCCGTTCATCATATTCCACATCATTCCCCTTGTGGGCCTCACACTGTCAAAATCGCCCTGAAGGAAATATTTCGTATAGAAAAAGGTGGAACAGATGGCCATTAAAACTCCACCGATGATCAAGATTAACGCGGAGCTCTTGATTAGAGAAGACCCTTTTTCTTTCCCAATACTGAAAACAAAAATACCGGCCGCCACTGTGACCAGTTCAAGAATAAACACGATATCACCCAGGAATTGCGCCATTTTTTTCCTCCATTTATAGTCCATTGAGCTCAAACACCAGATATTCCACCATTACTCTTACTGCGTTATACCTTTTCTCCCGCCGCAACGTAAGTTGGTCCAAAATAGTACTCCGTGGATTCGATTGATTTCAGGTGCCTTTCCAGAGATTTCCAGACATGACGATCCTTCAGATCATAAGTATGGGATAGACGTACAGATTACGACTCACTCACCCCTTTTCTTTGCTTACCAGTGCCATTCCACATTCAGGGCAATTTCCTGGTTGAGACTGCACGACCTCTGGATGCATGGGACATGTGTACACTACTGGTTTTGCCCCGGAAACATATGCAGAAGGGTTTTCACTGAATTTGTTTTTGCAATGATCGCTGCAAAAAAAGTATGAATGGCCGAGGAATTCTATATGAGGTCCCCCCCTGTCGGGAACCACATCCATCCCGCAAACCGGGTCTTTTACTGTTGTTACGCTCATTTTTACCCTCCACCATTTCGTTAACCGAAAAAGATAGTGCATGTAATCCAGGAAATAGATTTTTATGGCTTATCGGTACTCAGAGAATCACAAAAAGAAAGTGGTTCGACTATAAAAAAATATCTGCAAAAGCGAAAGCAGTTGGTTATTAAATCTTTACTAAGAGTTTGTCCCAAAACCCATCCATGGCTTTTGGGACAAACTCTAAATTACTATTGTGCACGCTGCCATTTCTGGCAGAAATCCCCATAAGATATCATGGGGATTTTTACGGACTCCTATTCTAAAGATGTGTGGTAACGTACAGGTCAGACGCTATAAGGATGCTTTAACTTGCCTGCGAGGATAGAGGTCGATTTTATGAATGGAGACGATGGCAAGATACAATATCATCTGTTTTAAATTGTGCTACGAAAATAGTTTCTTTTAAATTTAAAAGCTAGATTTACGAGTGCGATCATGGCAGGCACTTCAATCAAAGGACCGATAACCGTAGCAAAAGCCTGACCGGAACTAATCCCGAATATTGCAATCGCAACGGCAATGGCCAGTTCAAAGTCGTTGCTGGATGCTGTGAATGCCACGGCAACCGAAGAATCGTAAGAACCCTGGATCCGTTTCGCTACAAAAAATGAAACGATCCACATGATACCAAAATAAAGGATGAGTGGAATTGCAATGCGCACCACATCCAATGGGAGCTCAATGATCTTTTCACCCTGCAACGAGAACATCACGACAATCGTGAAAAGAAGGGCAACAAGAGTCAGCATGGAAATACGTGGAGCAAAAACGGATTCGAACCATTCTCTACCTTTCCAGCGTAGCAGCATGAAGCGTGTGAGGAGTCCTGCAAAAAAGGGAGTTCCAAGATAAAAAAGAACGGTTCTGGCCGCATCTCCCATGGAAATATGAATATCCAGGTTTCTTGTGAGCCCGAGGAGGGGGAGTAAGAAACTGATAAAAAACCAGATATACACGGCATAGAAAAGAACCTGAAAGATCGCATTGAAAGCGACCATACCCACCGCAAGTTCTCGATCTCCTTCGGAAAGATCGTTCCAGACAATCACCATGGCAATGCATCTGGCAAGTCCCACCAGAATCAGACCGATCATATACTCGGGCCTGTCATACAGAAAAAGGATCGCAAGAAGAAACATCAGGATTGGTCCCACAATCCAGTTCTGAACCAAGGCAAATGTGAGGAGTTTCGGTGCCCGAAGAACCCTGCCCATCTCTTCGTATTTGACTTTTGCAAGGGGTGGATACATCATCAAAATAAGACCAATGGCGATGGCGACATTAGTGGTTCCCATGGAAAAAGAGTGATTGAAATCTGCGACAATGGAGGGAAAAAGAAATCCCGCCGCCACACCAGCACCCATGGCAAGGAAGATCCAGAGGGTCAAATACCGATCCAGAAAAGAGAGTCTTTTTCCTGTCGTAGTAACTTGCATCTAGACCTCCAGTATGACCGCATTCGCATATTTCAATTCATTCAGGGGGAACGGTGCGAAGTTTTTCCAGTATCATTTCAACTGTGGGAAAACCTTTGCGCCCTTCGGGAGTTTCATAGACGCGACAGCTCAGAAAATACCGATCACGATTCGAGGGCCACAGGTCATGACCGTCGATATGAATGGAGGGCGAGCCCAGAAATCTGTATTTCTCTGCCTCTGAATCATCCTGTACATGAATCAATTGAATATCGCCATCAATACCTTCCTGCTGGATCGCTGTCTTCAGGTTTTTCAGCGCGACTTCCCAGGAAGGACATCCGATAAAATAGAGAAGTTGTATCTTCATAACTCCACCTTGTAAAGCAAATCCGGAATTCTATTTTAGAAATTCCAGGCAAAACCTGACACAGAAAAATGATTTGTTTTCGTTCGATTCGATCTGGTAAATGTAATTTATGACTCCTGAAGAAAGAGCGGTAGATCTTTTTCAAAACGGTTACTATTGCGCAGAAAGTGTGCTTCTTGCGCTTGCCAGAATTGCATCGCCGGGAGAGGAGATTTGTGCTTCCATCGCTACAGGGTTTTGCAGTGGTATCTCCAGGACAGGTGGCACTTGCGGAGCCGTGAGTGGAGCAATCATGGCAATCAGTCTCAAATTTGGTCGGAAAAGACCGGGTGATCATATTGATGAAAATTATGAAAAAGTCCGCCTTTTGCTGAGTGAATTTACAGACAAATTTGGATCCATCAATTGTGAGGAACTGCTGGGATGTCATCTGGGAACGGAAGAAGGACAAACCAGATTCCATGAGAATAATCTCAAAGAAAAATGCGATGTTTTTGTTCGCGAAGCCACAGGAATGGTAAAAAAATTGATGGAAGTTCAAACAAGGTCGGATCGTCCCCGGGAGTGAATTCGCTCAGAAGACGTACCTGTAGAATCCCGGGCTCATTTTTCTTTCGATAACCGATTTCCAGGATGAGAACTATTGAATTGTCTTGAAAAAGCGGATTTGCATCGTGGGGTGCAAGTAATACGTTATTTATGTCCGGTTTTTTTAGACAGAAGCTTTCTTTCTCTAAACAACTCCGTTTTTTTCTTGTTTCACCTTTATGATTTTCTGTCCATTGCATAAGCGGTGATCGAACGTTGTCCTGGATGATGAGAGTGTGGACCATGTCCATAGTTAATTTTAGCTACGCCTGCTTAAGCTGCGAAAATTGTACGAACACCGATTGTAGTGATAGGAGCGATGTAACCCTCCACGTCTATGTGATCAATGATTACAATCCAGTCTATACTCGCATTGGTACAGGAATTGCGTTTGTAATCCCCGGATGGAGTTCCATAATTCCCGGCAATAACCTCCTGGTTGCAAGCTGTGGAGGGACCAGAAGCGTTCCGGCGTTATTATGGATAAGCCCATTGCGATTGTGTAGAACAAAGTGTGGTAAAGGAGACCATCTTTACTGAAAGAGCGGAAAAAGAAATGGATAGAGACACTACGGCACTGAAGGATAACAACGTTCGGTCAGCGGATCTATTCTTTGATTCTGCCCCTGGACTTTTTTTAACTCTGCGACTCGACCGGGAAGAGGGGTATTCCATCCCATTCCTGCGTGGAAACAGGAATCTCTTTCCATCCCTATCTCCAGAAAGTGTGGCTACGACCATCGAACCCCTTCTTCATCTCTGTCATCCTGAAGATAGGGATCCTCTCCTGCACGAGCTCAATGCTTCGGCCAGGGAAAACAGGCTCTGCCGTGCCGAGCTCCGTACAGAAGATAGAAACGATCGCTCTGTAGTCATCGAGTTAACCGCTCATCCGAAGCTCGATCCAGATGACGCCGGTGTGGTGGAGTGGCATGGAGTCATGCAGGACATTACCGAGCGTAAACAAATCGAAGAACAGCTTCGGATGAAGGAACACGCCCTGGAATGTTCCAGTGATGCCGTCTTTTTGAGCAATGATCAGGGGCGCTTTGTCTATGCCAACGAACGGGCCTGCCGTTCTCTGGGGTATACTCTGGAAGAGCTGCATACCATGGACATTACAGATATTGATCCAGGTTTCACTATGCCTGAGGTCTGGAATCTTCCTGAGAAAATCGGTTCCCACGGCAGCTGTACAGTCGAGGCGTTGCACAGGCGAAAGGGCGGGGAGACCTATCCAGTGGAATTACGAATCTCTGAAATGGAGTATCGTGGCCAGAAGATGGGACTTGCCATGGCCCGGGATATCACCGAACGCAAGCGCATGGAGATCGAATTGGCCACCCGTGAGCGTGAGTTTCGCAGCCTGGCCGAAAACTCCCCCGATGCGATTTTCCGTTATGACAGGGAGTGTCGTCGCATTTATGTAAATCGGACTGTGGAGAGGGTGTCGGGCAAGTCGCGGGAAGAGCTTCTGGGGAGATCGCCAACCGAGTATATACCACTTCCATCGCTGGATGCCATGGAAGTAGAACAGTGCATCCGCACCGTCTTCGAGAATGCAACATCCTGTGAACATATGATGAAACTCTATGGAAAGGATGGAGAAGAGAGAATCATTCATAACGTTTTTGTTCCTGAACTCTCTTCCGATGGAAGTGTGGAGACTGTCCTCTGCATCGGTCGGGATATCACAGACCGAAAACATATGGAAGAAAAATTACAGGAGCGACAGGCGTTCCTGCATTCGCTGCTGGAAGCGATCCCCGTACCGGTTTTTTATAAGGACAGAGAGGGACGGTATCTCGGATTCAACCGGGCCTACGAAGAGTTCTTCGGGGCGAAAAAAAAAGACCTTCTCGGCAAAAGTGTGTTCGATATCAGCCCGGAAGACCTGGCCAAAGTGTATCATGCGAAGGATTCCGAGCTCTTTGCGCAAGGCGGAATCCAGCGTTATGAATCACGGGTAAAAAGTGCCTCGGGTGATTTTCGAGATGTGATCTTTCACAAGGCCGTATTCGAAGATTTCGCAAAAGGGGAGAGAGGCGGATTGATCGGTGTGATTCTGGACATTACCGATCGCAAGCGGACCGAATTGGACTTACAGAATCAATTTACTGAGATTGTCCGATTGAATGATGAACTGGAAGACCTGGCCCGCAGTTTGGAAGAGCAGACAGTGGAGCTGGAGGCATCGCAGGAGTCTTTGAAACAGACCGAAGCCTGGTATCGTGGCATCCTCCATTCTGCTCCCGACGGAATGATGGTCATCAGCAGAAATGGGGCCATTACCCAGGTCAACGTGGAGCTTCTGCGTATGTTCGGGTATTCGGAAGAGGAATTGATCGGTCAAAGGATGGAGCTTCTTGTTCCCCCTGCGATGCGGGAGATCCATGTTTCCCATCGGGAGAGATTTGCCGATAGGACGGATGCGGGAAGTACAGCCCGTCTGGTCAGTGATCTGAGGGCCTGTCGTAAAGGTGGAAGCGAGTTCTTCGTTGATGTGACCCTTTCGGTATTACCCGAGACCGAATGGAATAGCGGGTCAATTTGTGCTTCGATTCGTGATGTTACGGAACGGAGGAACGCGGAAGAACTCCTTGCCACACGAGAGCATGAATTTCGAACGCTTGTGGAGAATACAACCGATACGGTAGCACGCTATGGAAAGGATCTACGCAGGCTATATGCAAACCCCGCGTTTACGTCCATGGTCGAGGGAGGAAGCGGTGCGTTACTTGGAAAGAGACCCTCCGAGGTCCCGGGGGGGCCTTTCGCCCGATTCTATGAAGAAAAGCTAATGGAAGTTCTTGAGAGTGGAGAGGTATGTGACTTCGAGCTACCCTGGCAGGACAAAACGGGGAAAGAGATCTACAGTCTGATCAGCATGACTCCTGAGTTTAATCCGGAGGGCCGGATCAGCAGCGTTCTGGCTGTAGGACGGGACATCAGTGAGCTCTATGCCATTCGAAAAGAGATTCACCGGATGGCTTTCTTTGATCCGTTAACCGATCTACCAAATCGTTCGCTTTTTAATGATCGGATCCATCAGATACTTGCTGATGCCTCTTACCACCACCAGATGGCCGGCTTGATGATGATCGATATGGATCGGTTTAAGGTGGTGAACGATACCATGGGGCACGCCATAGGAGACGAGCTGCTCCGGGAGACAGGAGCTCGCTTGAGCGGATGTGTGCGCACCTATGATACAGTGGCAAGACTGGGAGGAGATGAATTTGCCGTCATTCTTCCCGATATACGCCACGCCGATGATCTGGCGCGCATCGCCAATAAGATGCGATCTGTGTTTGATGCCCCCTTCTTTCTAAACGGGAAGGAGGTGTTTGTCTCTTGCAGCATCGGGATTGCTCTCTTTCCCGACGACAGTACCGATCCAGATGATCTGTTAAAGTTTGCCGATTCGGCCATGTATGTGGCAAAGCGGACCGGGCGAAATACCTTTCGGTTTTACTCAAAAGAGATGACGGAAGTTGCAAACGAAAGACTGATGCTGGAGTCGGAACTCCGTCGGGCGATTGCGCGGGACGAACTTGCACTTATGTATCAGCCCAAATTCGATCTGGCAAGCAGACAAACCACTGGCTCAGAAGCGCTCCTTCGCTGGAACCACCCTGGAAGAGGGATGATTTCCCCCGAAAAATTCATTCCCATTGCCGAAGATAGTGGTCTGATTCTGGAACTGGGTGAATGGGTCCTCCGGGAGGCGTGTCGTACTGCAAGCAACTTAAACAGTCCAGGCAGGCCGCTTCATAAGGTGGCGATCAACCTTTCAGCCCGCCAGTTTCAAACGAGCGATCTTGTCGGCGCAGTGGCTCTGATTTTAAAAGAGACAGAGTGTCGACCGCAGTGGATTGAGCTGGAAATCACCGAGAGCCTGCTTCTGGACGAAGGGAGTGGGGCGATTGATGTTCTGATCGCTTTTCGCTCAATGGGAATCACAATTGCCATTGATGATTTTGGAACCGGTTATTCTTCCCTCAGCTATCTGGCCAGGTTTCCAATCAACACGCTGAAGATTGATCGCTCATTTGTTTTTAGCCTGGAAAACGATCCTTCACGAGCTGAACTGGTTAAAGCGATTCTCTCCTTTGCCCGTTCCATGGGGCAGGAGGTCGTTGCCGAAGGAGTGGAGACCCGGGGGCAGGCCGATTTCCTCCTGGCCCACGGGTGTCATATAGCTCAGGGTTTTTGGTTCAGCAGGCCTGTATCGAAGGCCCATTTGATCGCGCTTGTGGATTCGGCGCCAGACCTGTAAAACCGGAAACATCGCTTATCCGGAGAAACTAACTTCAAAGAGTGAGCTGCGGAGACGAAGAATATCGCCTGCGCAGCTTTTCTACACCTTACTTCTCGTCTTTGTGTTTCTTTTCTTCGGGGATAGCACGCTTAGCAAACTCGGTTCGCACCCCCTTTAGATCAGGATTGATCCGGAAACTACGAGCGTTTTTGTCATAGAGAGCCGTTCCCGTAAACACTACTTCTTCAGTTTTTTCTCCTGGCAGGTTCAATGCCGCTACAAACTCGATGGAAGCTTCTCCGCTTGTCCAATCGATTATGCCACTCCCTTTTGTGATTTCAGCAATACCTGCACTTACCTTTTTACCGCCAAAACTGTAATCAGAAAAGCGAATGTGGCCACGAGCTTCGGCAAGGCGCGAGGTGGGATGCGGGCCCTTCTCCTGACCGATGGTGAACTCCAGCTGACGGGAAAGCATCTTGAGCGGTGCCTTTACTTTCCCTTTCTCAATGAGCATGTCGCGCTCAATTTTACTGTTCAGTACCAACTTATCCCCCGGCCTGGGAACTTTAGGCAATTCGATCACTTCGGCCTTTTCACTTGCAATGACGAACTCATCCTGGAGTCCGTCCGCATCCATACAGGTGTTTTGAAATCCCCAGGTGAAACCTGGAGTGTATATAGTTACGGTTCCGTTGGCGGTACCAGGGGCAGGTCCACTGACAACAAAGGTTGTTGCCTGCCAGGTGTGGTCCTTAGCAGCGTCCGACCGATGGGGCAAATCATAGATATTGCGTGAATTGCCCACATATCCGTTATCATAATAGGGACTCGTCGCTGCGCTGGAGTTGTCGTGGTAGGTGACCACCGGACCATGACCGGTACCCTGGGTACCATGGTTGGTAGTCAGAACCTGCAACCAGTGGATATCGTCGGTGGGATCGGCATCATGGGGTACGTAACGTGCATGAATCTCCACACCAACCTGAGTGGAAGTTCCGACAACATCGTAGGTTTTAATCTCAATGCCATCTTCTGCAAGAGAGGTTGCAAAGGTATTGAATGTCCATCCCGGATAGGTTGTTTGAACCGCATTGAGAAAATCAGCGGAGGGAGTTGCCGCTTCAGTGGGAAAGATCTCATTGGGATAAAGGTCCGATTTACATGATTTCCCACTTACAGAATAGGTCTCTTCGATGTCGTATACACCGCTCATATCCCAGTTCTTGCCACTGTTGGAGACAAAACTGGTAGCCTCAAAATTAGGTACCACAACATTGCAGGAGGGTAAAAAAGTGACTGCCATGCCCAGTATGAGCAAAGGCAGTTTTTTTGATCTGAGTAAAGCTTCCATTTTCATAATTTTGGGCTCCTTTTGCCAGGCTTAATTTCTCAAAATCCGGATAGGGACAGGATCAATCTTCGCACTTCCTGTCCAGAGATCATGAGGGTCCTTTTTTCTCGTCACGATATTTTTATACTCCATGAAGAGCAGATAACTTCCGGCGGCCAGTGGTGCGATTCGCCATATACTTCCATAACCGTCGCGGATGATCAGTTGTAGTTCACCATTGGAGGCGAAAGCGAGATAGCAGTCGATGGGATAAAGGAAAGTCTCTCCCGGCGCTATCGGATCGGAATATGGATCTTTATCGATGATCCCATCCCGGCCACCTTCCATGGTCTGGCGAAGGCCGCCCTGGTCTGTCAGGCTTATGTTAAATTTGTCCATCAGAGGAAACCGAATGGTATTCCTACCGAGATTAGTCATTTCCAGCGCCAGAGAAACGCTGGTCCTATTACCCGGTTCAGGAATTTGCCAGGTAGAATCATAATGCAGACTGAAACGTGCCGGCAAGTCAGGCTCTGGGTGCATACGGTCAGGCTGACAGGTCTGCAACCCGCCGAGAAAGAAAAATAGAAGCGCCGTCTTGAGGCACGTGTGCTTACCAGCAAGTTGCTGAAATGTTAAATAATTACCGGATAATGTATTAATTCTCATCATGATCTGGCGAACAGAATAACGTTAGCTCTCAATCTGTGCAAGAAAAAAAAGAAGCTTAATATGACAGTCGGATAACTAACGCCATTTCACCGATGGATGTAGTTCTTAATGTAAGATGAATTTATCCCCTGCGTTTCCCATTGTCCGGGGAAACAGGAGTCTCATAGGGGTATTCTGGTTAAGAGCCTATCCGAAAGAACTGGGAATGTGAGTGCGCAGAGGTCGTAAAGCCGTATCTATCGTAAAGTAGCGACATTCACTGGTATGACCACGAAAGACCACATGTAGCGTTAAACTGCCTGAGTTCGCTGGAATATCGAGAATATTTAATCATAAATTGATTTCAGGAGAACTTTAAAACAGATAAAAAAATCAAGGATGACCGCAAAAAGTTCTTCCGGACAGTTTTGTTTCGTAATGACGCAAAGCCATTGCGCGATTACCCTATTGATTTAACTTATCAAAGCTAATGGTCAGGCCCAGAGGTATATTGCTGGCATCTACATTGTAGGTTATTGCCGGGGTGCTGAGATTGGTAGCGCCAGTATCCAGTATGTTCTGAATATCAAAATCTACGTTTACCACCAGGTTTTCCGCTTTGATAGTTTTTGCTGTCTCCGTCTCATCGGTAAAGGTAGCCCGTATGGGACCGTCAAAAGGAATGATTATAAGGTCCCTGTAATACCTTCTGTTGGTTCCCTCATTGACCAGGTTGAGGATAAAACTTTCCTCATCAGCTGTCAAAGCGCGGTTGCTGCTTTCCACAGTTATGGAGCCCTTTGGATCAATGCCGTCAGTCGTTCTCACCAGCAAAGGCGTGGTGGCGGATAAGAAATTCTGGCTCACGAACATTACATTGACATCCTGATTGATGGGCGCAATGCCGGGGTAGGTGGGATAGCAGTCGTGAACGGGAATCCCATCAAATTCAGGATATTTATATAGCTGGTGCGCTCCGTCAGCTACAGTTTCCTCAATTCCATAATACTCCAGGGTGCCAGAGTTGTCGTAAATGATTCCGGTTCTGTACATCATCACTTCAAATACGTCAATCTCAAAGGCACCCGTAGCGTTTGTAAAATCTCCTGATAAAACATGTTCATACGGGCGAATTTCATCAATATCAAGTTTACTTCCTTTTTTTACTACATTATCCCTGGATTGGGTATAGCCTGACTGAAGCACTACCCAGTAACTCCAGTCAGGTGCATCCCAGCCCCCTGTGGTCAACTTCGATTGTACAGACTCCCCGGGTCTGTAATCATAGGCGACAATTTCCAGTTCTGAAAAATAGAGCCCCCGGACATTGGCGTTATCCACTGCAGCCGCAGAGATCAAATTGATATCCCGAAGGTTGGAGGAGAGAGCTTTGCCTTTGAATAAGAAGGCAAGTATAGCAAGATTCAATAGAGTAGTATCATCTTTTTTGCTTTGCAGCCGGTCGTATTCAGAACAAACGCAATAATCAAAAATGTAAGGAACGATTTTATCAACTTCATGTTATGATCTCCTGCTCATAAATTGCCTGCCAGCTCCCCGCAACCTGATGGCTTGTATGGTCAGTTCCCGGGAGAGTATGCGCAAGCAAAAAAAAAAATCGACGCTTTCAGTGATCCGCTGCATACATCGAAGTACTTGATGATCACTGTTTACGGATGGATACAAATTCCGTTAAACTCCATCTATAGCCGCGTCTACAAAAAACCGGCCATTTCGGTGCCATCCAGGGCCTACTCAGGCCGGGTTATCGAATGTGAGCTTTCACCATTCCGGATTTCTGGAAGGGTATTGCTATAAAACGACTCAATCCCATGCTGAAAGCAGGCGGGCAGCTTTACATCCACGATGTCATCGTTGAAGAAGGAAAAGAGATTGAAAATATCGCTGAGCTGATTGATAAGCTTGCAGAAGCAAGTGGCCAGATGATGCAAGAGGATACGGAAAGGCATTTCAGAGAAGAATGTTCGACCTATGACTGGGTTATGGATGGTCTTTTATTTCGGTCTGGTTTTATAATCAAGAGCAAACGCATTGATAGCGGGGGAAGTATATGCGTGGAGTTATACCTTTCCGGGATGTATCGCGGCATGACTCAGAATTCGTAACGAACTTCCTTGCAAAGCGCTCTATCCATTTCTCCCTTGAGAGCGTGCGAAATACAACCAATCGATGATTTTCAAAGTTTGGGGGACAAGAAAATGCAAAAAACTATTTTCGAACAACTGGAAACTTACTCCAGAAGTGTGGTGGCGTTTACTGTTTTGCAAGGATTGGCTTATTCCTTCTATTTCGGGACGAGTGAAACGTTTAACTGTTTTATAAAGATGAGCTCCTTTCTTCCAGAATGTCTGACGGTATTATTTTTAGTCGTTTTACCAATTTCAATCATAGCTATTTCATATTCAGGGAAGCGGATGGAAGAGCTGGCGCCAGAATATTCGACAATGCTACAAAAGATAACCCTCGGGAAAATAGCTATTGTTATTTTTTTTGGGCTCTTCCCCGCAGCGTTAACTTTCTTTTATGGAGTTATGGCAAGGGCACCGGATAACTGTAAACGGCTACTGGAATAGCCTCGCAACACAGCCGGCCCTTCGATGGTGTCTTAAATTTTTCAGGCGTATTCTCACAGAATCGTTTGTTCCGTCCTCAGGCTCTTACAGATTTTTTTGTCATCCAATGCCTTTTTTTTCTTGAATTATGTACGTGCACCATTAAATTGGTGAACGATCGGTTACTTATTTGATGGGAAAAGCCATGTCCGGGAAATCACGCATAAATGCAGAAGAACGAAAGCGGAAAATCATTGATGCCGCAAAGCCGCTCTTTGCCAGCAACGGATTCAACGGTACTTCCGTGCGTGACATTGCAAAGGCGGCTGATGTATCCAATGCATTGCTTTACAAGCACTTCCCCAGCAAAGAAGCCATGTATGACGAGATCCTCAGTTATTCCGACTGGTTGTACCCGAAAGTACTGGGCAAAATGACAATGCTCGAGCCATCAACAGAGACCCTGGTATTCCTTATTTATGCGCTTTTCAGGTTTATTCTTTTCGAAGTGCCAGGTGGCGGCCCGGATCAAAAAAAGCATGAGCGGCTGCTCTTTTACAGTCTCCTGGAAGGGAATGACTATTCCAGAAAGGCTTTGAATAAGCTGTATGGGGCCTTTGAAGATATCATTAATAAAAACTTCCATGCGGCGGAAAAAAAAGGTGATATAGAAATCAAGAATATCAACAGGAAAAGCCGTTTCTGGTTCGCACACCACATTGCAATGGCGCTTAACCTATGTCATCTTTCTGATACTCCGGCATTCGACTATGATACCAGCTTTGAAAAGCTTATGGAAGATGCTGTCTGTTTTGCCTTGCGTGGTATCGGAATGAGCGTTAACGCAATTGATAGATATTTCCAACCCGCGATGTTTAAAAAGCGGATGGAATTGTTGCAGTAGCATCCTGAAGGGATCTTTTTTTTGCCCCATAAGTGAACGATCGATTACTTATGCGTGGATGGATGACAATGTGAAAGGGAGGATGGGATGGCAACAATTGGTTACGCAGTTGAATCTGAACAACGCATTGCTCATAACCCGGCCTTATATTCGGATCTATTCCGGCATTGGAGTTTATTGAATATGAAAACGTTAGTGAATAAAATACCTGGAATCGTTGCACTCATTCACATACTTTTACTCCTATCCTGTAGTCCGAAAGTGGGGGATACCCTTCCGGAGCTATTCTTACTGGATGGATTATTTCCCCCCGGTTATACTATCAGCGGAAGAGTATCCGGGCTGACAGGTACACTGCCTTTGCAACTGACGGACACAGCGAGCGGTGATAAAACAGAAGTTTCCGGAAATGGTTTGCCTGCTGACTATGAATTTACTCTTAACGGCATTTACAGAACTCTCGATCCATACTCAATAGATGTAACCCAATACCCAGAATCTCCTTTACAAGTTTGCAAAGCAACCAATGAAACGGGGCAGGTTATAAACAATGATATTTTGAATCTATCCGTGGAATGTGACACTGCCTATCGACTTTATCCGGGATTGATCACCGGTGTGGCCGGAAGCGGACTGACCCTTGTCAATAACGGTGTGAATTTCCAGCAGCCCTATTCAGATACCTTTGCCGTGGATTCTTCAATGAACGGAATTCTGGCCGGGACCTATTATTTTTCCGAACCCATAGGAGTGGGGGGGGATTACGATGTTTCCATTGCCTCCCAGCCAACCAATCCCTGGCAGACCTGTAGTTTCTCCGCATCCACAACGGCTACTTCGGTGAGCGCCGACACTACGCTACCCGATCTCACATGCACTACCGATGATTTTGAACTCTCTGTCACAGCCGTCAATCTCCAGTATCCTGGCCTGGAGGTTACTCTGGCCACCAATGGCGGAGCAGCGGGAACTCCGGTCACCCTTGCCCCCGGTTCGCTGACCAGGAGCTTTGGAATGTACCCCAGCGGAACAGATTACACTCTGGACATAGCCAGCCCCGTTCCAGGACAGACCTGTTCCGTGTCCGGATCACCCGGAAAGATTGGTGGAGGGAATGTAAACGTTCTGGTACTCTGCGAAGACCCCACCGGATATCCTGTGGCCGGTAAAATTCTCGGAAGCAATCCTTACCTGGGTTCGGGGCTGGAGCTGACCCTTACCATCACACATCTGGATTCCTCACAGACTACGACAACGGTAAACCCCGCGGTCAACTCCCCTGGAAGCGATAGCTCCTTCGTATTCCCCATTGCTCTCGTATACGGGGAAGACTATAGTGTAAGCATCACATCCCAGCCCACGGGAGTATACCAGGATTGCGATTTTAACGGGGGAGGCGGTACTACCACCGCATCGGGAACTTCGGTATCGGGACTGGTGACTCTTCCCGATATCACATGTTTCACCCGTTCGTTTCAATTGTCCGGCAGTGTATCGGGAGCACCTGCTTCCGCAGCGGTCTCTGCGCAGTTGTATATCAACGGGACTCTTGCGGAAACCGCCTCTTCTTCGTATGATCCAGGCTCCGGAAATTTTACCTTCTCCTTTACGGGACTTTACGATAGCGGATCAACTTACAAGCTTGTCCCTGTGACCTCCAATGCCTTAAAATGTGCGGCTGGAGGGGGAAACTATGGGGGTGGGGCGGGAATCATCCGGAATGGGGATGTAACCAATCTTGTTATAAGCTGTGAAGTTCGGTATGTTTACACTTATTATATGCATCTTTCTATTTTACCTGATAAGTATGTATGGCGATATGGCAGTTTGAGCAATTCAGCTTCTGAGGGAGCTTTGAAAAACAGTGCCAACGGAGTCAGCGATATGGTCAGTTTCCCTGATGGAAGCGACTGGATCTACACACTCATCACAAAAACAGCGGTATTGTATACGACAGGATCATTCAATACCGTTGCAAATGATTGTAATTCGGCTAACTATGTGGCGAATCAATGGATCGTTTATACCTGCTACATTCAGTATGGTGCCACAGACTGGAATTATCAGCTCTACAGTCAGAAAGCGGACGGATCCAGCGGAGAAGTGGCCCTCCAGACCTCCACGGCTGTCAACTCCCGTTATACGACTCTGATCCCCGGTGCGACTCCCCGGATCGCCTGGGTGGAGACCACTGAGCCGGCCGATGATACTCCCATCGTTAAGGCCTGTGATTTCGATGTCGCAAACGGCACCTGCGCTACTGCACCGGTGGTAATCCTGAATGCCGATGCAAACAGAACGGGGATTCAGGCTCTGACCACATCTCCTGATGGAGCCAGAATGCTTATCGCAGCCTCCTATGCCTCTGCACCTGAGTGGACGATCTACGAATGGACTATCGGCAATCCGACCGCCACACCGGGGGCGGGGATGACCCCTTTGACCCCGGGAACCGATCCGGCATATCATCCGCTGGGAAAAGGCTTTTTGTTCGGCAGGTTGGACCCCTATGGAAGCATCTTTTACTATGACCTGACATCCGGGACCGAACAAATCCTGAAAAGTGGGGGCAGCAGTTCTGACTGCACTGATCCGAGTTTCTATTTCAAGCCGGACTAGGACTGTACGTTCTGCGGCTCACCTGGTGAACTTGCGATATATGGGGAAAGGTCACCTCAATTGGGAACATGTCTCATGGTGAAGTAGATATAATTGGAATTATCTTTTGCACTTATCCTCACGGTCATTCCTTCCTTGAGGTCATACCGATAGAATTGATACTTTCCGTTTGGATTGCCGGAATAAATGATGGAGTCGCCCTTTTCGTCCCACCGCGCATATATGGTAGAATATGTTTTTCCGGGGAGCGACAGAGGGTGATAGTTGAAAATCCGGGCTTTTTCGCCTTTGATTTCCAGGTCGGCGATATAGATGAAGGATTCGTCCATATTCCAGGGATCCCTTGTGAATTCGAAACTGATTTTTGTATCATCCGGGGATATGGAGGGACGAACCAATCGCAGTTCTCTCATGGTTTCCGGAAAGGGCTCCAGGTTTACTTTCGTGTATTTCCCGATTTTTCCAGACGGGTGTCCCTGTTTATCCCGGGCAATCTTCAGGAAAAAGAATTTGCCAGGCGGGTCCTTGCCTTCGCTTTCGATGAACATACGACCGTCACCGGAGGCTGTAACGGCAATTTCGTCCAGGCGAGGGTCGGAAACGAGGATTTCTTCACCGGGAGCAGAGTCGGGGGTGGTCAGATAGATTCCCCAGCGGTTGGTAGATTGGTTCAGACGGCTGAAGAAAATCTCCCGGCGGGTCCGCATCCATGTGGGATTGAAATCACCGTAGCGACCCTCTGTCAACTCCCGGTATCCGGTTCCGTCCCCGTTGATCGCGCAGATAACCGGAGTCCAGTCCCTGTAATTACGAAAGGCGCTGTCCAGCAGAGATACCTTCATGAAGACGATGGAATCGCCGATGGCGGACCAGGAGGGCTTCAAATAAAAATGAAAAATGCCGGTGCGAAGAGACCTCCCTTCACCTGTCTCACCCTGTTTTGCGTACAGGGAGAAAAGATCCAGGTTATAAGCTCCGTCGGGCATAACGGTGAGATTCCCGACGTCTCCCCTGACCCGGCTACAGCCAGCAGCCATCAGGGCCAGTAGCAAAACCCACAGGGCAATGGTCTGCCTGCGCCTCATG
>JBNLFC010000018.1:0-17231 GCA_050305335.1 Leptospirales bacterium | reverse complement strand
CAAAGTGGTGGGGCGGTGAGTTGCCGGGAAAATGGGGGCGCCGTGCAGCAGCCCTGGCTGCAATAGCACCCCAGTACCAGGAGCCGCCCTTCACCAGCTTCTCATCAAAGCCCGAACATTTCTCTGCTCCATTGCATGGACCCTTCGGATTTTTTCCGGAACAGTTTTTGCCACATGCTTTCAATGTGGGTGCGAACCAATCCGAAACCCACTCCTGTGCATTACCCGCCATATCATAGAGGCCGTAGCGATAGACGGGACGAGAGCCCACATCCCAGGTAGCGCCAGTTGCTGCCCGCACGGGGGGGGTGGGGTGCCAGCCTTTTCCACGGTGTCCTTTGCAACCACGGCCGGTCTCATCTTTGATGATGGCATGTTCGCAGGTGGCCGGTTCATTTCCCCAGGGGTACATCTCGCCATCAGGTCCGCGAGAGGCAGCTTCAAACTCGGCCTCCGATGGCAAACGTTTCCCTTTTGCTTCGCAATATTGTTTAGCCTGATACCAGTTTGCTTTCAACTGCGGTTGCAATGGCTCTCGCAAATGAGTGTAGTTGGACCATTGCCTCTCACATTTTCCCATTGCCATGCAGGCCTGGTAGTCTTGAGTGGTTACTTCGTATTTATCAATTAAAAACGTGGATAGTTCTACACGGTGTTCGGGAAAAGCCGAAAGATCGTAATTTTCTTGTTTCCAGTCTGACAGATTGCTTCCCAGAAGAAAGTTACCGCCGGGTACACACGACATTTCCGGAGGTACACTGAAAGGGCATGGAATTGTGGATTCCTCGTCGGGATGCAATGGCTGGCACTGAGTAATGATTGGAAAAATTAGCAAGAGAACCGGGATAAATATCTGTTTTCGGCCTTTCCATCGCTTCATGACCATATTTTTTTTAGCAGCCCGACATATGCAAGTGAAAGGAGGCAATATTATCCACGTTGCAGAAATCATCGTGTTTTTCGGAACTCTCCAGGCGTTGTATGCCTCATTTCACGAAAAACACGATGAAAAGCACCGCCTGAAGAAAATCCGCACTCCAGGGCAATGCGAACAATGGCCATATCTTTCTCCTCCCTCAATCTGCGCCCAGCCTCTTCCACACGGTATTCATTGATATAGTCCGAAAAACGTTCATATCCCATGGAACGAATGGTCTTGCGAAGTTTGTATTCCAGCACTTCTATGGAATTTGCAAGAGAGCGGATGGTAAGCCCCTCCTGCCGGTAGAGAAACTCTTTCTCCATTGCCATTTTCAACTTCTCAACAATCTGTCTGTCCGCCTCTAATGTCGCCTGACGTTCATGAGCCGGTGCCAGCCGGGCTGGAAGAATGCCGGGCTTCAATGCAAATGAGACCACGGAGATATAGAGTGCGACGGTATAAACTAGAAAAGGCTCCAGCAGACCAGCCACTCCGCCTCCACCGGGGAAAGCCGCACGCATGAGTAGTTGTAGCAATACGCCAGACGCAATGATCAATATAAAACGAATTCTCGATGCCCTGCGTTCGTCCAGAAGATCTACGCTGTACTCTCTGGCCGCAATAAAGACCGCCAACAATGCGAAGGCACCGCCTGCCACAAGAGTAGGGAGAATAGCGAAGAGTTGATTTCCATCTCTGTAGAAAATCCGAAGCCATGGATAGGTGATGCCAGGGTGAACAAGAAGTATCCAGTAGACTTTCCACGCCGGGAGTGTCCTGTTTTCAAAAAGCTTCCAGGCCAGTATGGGGAGTAGCGCTGTGGTAAGAGAAGGCCCTGATGAGACAATCTCGAACAGAATTCTATTCTCTATTACAATGGGTAAGAGGGTGGTGGCAAAAAGCGCATAGAGGAAGGCGGCCAGCGTCAGCCGAATATCGGGAAGGATCTTTTCTGTGGTCAGTTTCCATCCCATAAAAATCAACTGAACCATGGCTGCGGTCCGCAGTGTCAGTTCTATTTCAGGCAGAGATTGACCCATTTGCTCTTTCTTTCCTTCCCTGTTCGCTCATTTTTTTTGCTCCGTGGAGTGGCTGTTAGCTGCCTGCGGTCAACTCTTCGCCGCTCAGAGCGGAACTGATCATGCGTCTTGCCCGGTCTCTCAGTGCGCGAATAGTCGACCCATACTCCTGGTTCAGAAGGGGTATTCCCAGCCTGGTGCCCATCCACTGCTCCGTAGTGCGGTGGCGGAATGCTGTTTGTGGAGAGCCGGTTAACGCTTCCATAATCAGACGTGCATAGATGGCTGCAAACATAAATCGAATGCCGTCTCTGCTGTTGTCCGCTCTTTTTCGACCTACCTTTTCATCCCGATTCTTCATGGTTAAATCTTCGGCTCGGTAGTATTCCTCTACACACTGTCGGAAGGTCTTTTCTCCGCTCCGGTAGTAGATGTAAGAGTCAGGTAGAGTGTCGTGTACATATTGCCCCAGAGCAAAAAAGAAGGCAGGGGGGCCAGGGAATCGTCCAGAACGCCAGATAGTCCGAATCAAGGTGGCATTATCTCCGCCCACTGTATAATAAAGCGAGTGATTCCTGCGAGAGTACCAGCCACCTGTCAGAATGGCCTCCTCTTCCAGAGGCACTCCCAGCTCATGGGGCGGACGACTTTCACCGATCACACGTCCACGAAACTCCGGGAAGTCTGCTCTTCTAATTTCGCGCAGAGGGAAACATGAACCTGGTAGTAGAAAAAAACGCATTGTCGAAAGGTTCTCTTTGCCTCTTGTTTTTTTCACAGCCTCTCTCCACTGGAGTTCCCGTTCAGTCAGCCGCGGATCCGCCAGAAGTGCCAGATCAATCAGGCACTCCATACTCCTGGGAGTATTCACTTCCAACTGGAGAATCGGTGGCTCACCCTTTTCGCGCGGATAGGGGTCGCGTTTCCAGAGTTTCATCACCGGATTCAAGGGAATGGCTCCATGATGATGTCCCGCAATGGTTGAGTAGACGTGAGCCGTCATACGTACTGGCTTTAAGCGATGAAACAGGAGTTTGCGCACGTGACGGATGATCTCCTCTTCTTGATAGGGATTGCCAACCATGCAATCCGGCGGAAGAAGGGGCATGCGGTCGTTGTATTTTTTTGCCTTCTCTGTGTTGATCTGGCTTTCATCGCTCTGTTCAGGTTGCGTTTCTGACGTTTCCCTGGTCTGGTCATAATCATGGTAAAAACCTATGATCTGCTGGCTTGCCTCTATCAGGGATTCGATTTGCGTTATGAGCTCTCCTGCCAGACGTGAGGGAGAGTCGGCAAACAGGGCGCTCTGGTTCAGCGTTGTCGGGCTCTGGTTCCACCGGGCTATGGCCTGACGTATCGCGTCTATTTCAAAATCCTTTATCCCCGACTGGAATGAATCTTCTCCTCTCTGTGCGCCTGCCTTTTCTCCTGGTTGAGATTGTAATAATGCTGCAATTTTATTATGTAAATGCATTAAATTGTTATATTTTTCATCCAGTTGAAGGGCAGGGTCTGCCAGCTTTTTAAGGATCTGCAGACGACTCTGCATGCGCTGATGGGCCAGCTTTTTCCGTGTCAGGAGGGGGGCGAAATCCAGAAGCTGCTCATCGCCTTTGCGTAAATGACGAATGCGTTCCATACGAAGGTCTTCGCGATAGATCAAACTCTGATTCATGGCAGCAGATCTTGCAGCGCTTTCGATCTGACCAGGGATCTGGAGGAAAGAGCGTATGGAACGACACCAGAGCGGAAGTTCACCCGCTCCTCTATGAGCAAACAGGGCCGCAGCCACAGCATCGGAAATCCCTTCTCCCGGGTTCTGTCTGCGGGCATAGAGGAAGTTCCTCAAATCATCATTCTCGATTCTCGCAAATTCACCCTTTTGTATATGGAAAGTGAGGGAGGCTTCCATAGATTCCTGGATAAAAAGCTCAATCCACTCCAGACTGTTTTTTTTTCCCCGAGCATGCCTGGAATAAAGCGGTGCTAGAATTCGGTATGCCGGATGTCCGATAGAGTTTAAACTCTCCTCCCTTTTTTTTAAAAGGTTCCAGAAAGCACTGTACGGAGCCAGAGCCTCTCGAACATCATCGGTAATTCCGCATAGATAATCTCCCAGGTAAAAAATAGGATAGCGCAAAGGAATGGAACGAAGGTTCTTATACTCTCTCAAGATTTTCTCATGCAACAATCTGGATACGGAGCTCCACTTATGGTTTTCCGGAATGCCCAGGTCAAAGAAGGTGGATCGTTTGTAGAAGGGCAGACGGTAAACGTCCCTGTCTTTGCCGCTCAGCGCACGTGCTGCAGCAACTTCGAAAACCGAATACCAGAATGTCAGATAACGCCTTGAGGACGTTTCCGAAAAGTTCTGAATCTCCAGGTGGGAAGGCTCAGATTCCCATTGCAATGGCTTCAGCGTGTTTTCAAAACCGGGGAGGGTAGTGCCGAATATCTCATTCTCGTCCGCATAGATTGTACGAAAGGTGACCCTGCGCTGTTTGAAGTAGAGGCGTCCTTCTCCATCGCGCTTCAATCCGGAAGTGCGATCATTTAGAAGCCGGCTGATCAAATCCATGGAATAAACAGATACTCCTCAAGAAAGTAAAAAGTCACCCGGAATTTTTCCCGTTATTATGGCAGCCTGTCGGGCCTGATTTGCAGGCGAGAAGTTATACAGCTCTAAAAAATGAGTGTCGGACTAAGGAAAGCCATTATACTGAACTATCGTATCTGGAGCTACGCTCGTTGCTTGAAAATATGTTCTTCAGGAGGCAAGGTGTATGAGGTTAATTTCATTTATAATTCTAATAAGCGGGGCAATGATCTTTTCGGATTGCAATAAGAGTGCTACGCCCTTCGGTCGGGTTTTCTTCGTAAGTCCAAAGGATGGCGCAGTTGTCTCCTCTCCGATAAAACTACAAATGGGATTGGAAGGTATGAAAGTGGCGCCAGCAGGTGAGGTGCAGCCTGGAGCAGGTCATCATCACCTTATCATCAATGGTGGCCCGGTTCCAGCAGGAACCGTAATTGCGGCGGATAAAACACATATCCATTTTGGCAAAGGCCAGACCGAGACAGAGCTTACACTCTCGCCCGGTGCCTACACTCTTACATTGCAGTTCGCGGATGGAAAGCATGTATCCTATGGAGAAAAGCTTTCCGATACAATACACATAACTGTGAAGTAGGTTGAGCCTTTTCACCCTCCCACTCCTTATTGGTTGGCAATGTCTGGATCTGGTAAACGAGCGTTGACAGGAAAATAAAGTTGCAGTTAAGGTTGCGGAGAGGGAGGGATCACTCGCCTGACGGGCTCGTGCATGAGAGGAAGCTCCCGTCGCCAGAGAACTGGCTCGGTCGCATTTGTATGTGTGCTGCCGCACACCCATGAGCGCCCCATTGAGGTTTCTCACCCTCCCACTCCTTACTGGTTGGCAAAGTCTGGATCTGGTAAACGAGCGTTGACAGGAAAATAAAGTTGCAGTTAAGGTTGCGGAGAGGGAGGGATTCGAACCCTCGGTGCTTTCGCACACACGCCTTCCAAACGTGCACCATAGACCACTCGGACACCTCTCCTTTGAGTAGCAATGGGTCAGGATCCTCGGTATGGGGTGCAGGGTCAAAACAAAATTGGTTCTATGGGTGCAGGGCAGACTCCGGGATCTGGTGGGGCTGGCGTTTTATTCTCTTTTTTTCCTGAAAAACTGGCGTAGTAGAGCGGATGCCTCTTCCTGGTATTGGTCCAGGTGAATGAGTTCAGGGTGATGGTTGAATCTTCGACCGTGATTGGAAAGAGCCAGTAATTGTTCCATGGCCGGTGCTTTCATTTCCCGGGCCAGGTAGTAGACGGTGTCCAGGCGCGCAAGGATGAGAGCGCCACCGCACATAACGCACGGTTCCAGAAGCGTGATCATGGTAAGGCCGTTTAAACGTTCATTGTCCAGAATGGCTGCAGTTTTTTTCAGGCTCAGCATTTCCGCGTGGGCGGTTGGATCATGCTTTTCTACGATTCTGTTGTGATCTGCGGCAATGAGCCTCCAGACAGGGGCGTCTGGCGACTCCTGAAAAGCGAGATCTCCGTTCGTTCGGTCGCTTTCACTTTCTATCCGGAAAATCGCCGATGCAACCGGTACCTCTTCTTTTTGAGCGGCTTCGCGGGCCATGCGGAGAACCAGCTCTACCGCCTCCGGTGGAGGTAGATTCATGGGTCAGTTTCTACTTCCTGCATGGGATAGAAAGCGATAGAGGGTTTCCGAGTCGGCCTCTTCGGAAAAGACTGTACCTCTCAGAAATCGCTTAAAAATTTCAACTTTTCTATGTCCGAATACTCGATACTTATGATCACGTAGCCATTTGCTGGCTCCCGAATAACCGCTTTCTGGCTCTTCAATTTTTCGTTTCTGGATTCCTTTTTCTTCCAACATGCGATAATCTTTTTTAACCATCTCCACAAAACCGGTGTAGGTGATGTAAGAATCCACCTCCTCCCCCGATAAATTATGGAAGCGATCATTGTACCAATCTACAAAGGTTTTTCTTAGAAAATCGAGGGGTAACTCTCTTACTGTATTGCCGGAGTGATCCAGCAGAAATATTTCACCCATGCGTTGATCGGTCAGGGTGTGGATCAGTATTTGAAATAGGGCCTCGGGGCCGCAATGATATAGAAAAACCTCCGGTTTATCAAGACTGGGAAAATCCTCTCCCACGATCTGAAATATCACCTCATCCAGTGTATGGCGGATCAATTCCACATATTCCGACTCCTGGGACGCACCCATGCCCTTTTTCAACCTGGCATTCATTCCAGTGAGCGATGCAGGCGGATCTTTGCCATCAAGTGAGATGAAGAAAGCCTCGTGCAATCTGGATTGACTTATGGTAAAGTCTTTTAACGTTATTTCCATTCTGTATCCGACAGTTCTATTCCAGTCGCGGCTTCCGAGTATAAGCGCAGCATAGATGCGCGCATTGTTGTATCGTCTCTCTCGCGTTTCTATGATGATGTTTCGCGCTATGGAACCGGCAAGGGCGCTGCTTTGTTCTTCATCTTCATCGGAAGGAAGTTCACTGCTTACCGCGGGAGTTTCCGATAAGTCTTCCGTAGTCTCTTCTCCGAAGAAGCCTTTTAGCGTGTATCGAATGTGTTCCTGGTAGGTGACGTTGATTTTATAGGAATTGGTGATGGTATCATGAGTTACGTCGTTCGCTACCATGTAGACACGCAGAGACTCCAGAAATGCGTCCAGTTTGCGAATCAATGGGAAAACGTTTCGCAGAGTATCCGATTCCAGCGTTCGTACCATCTGTGCGGTTTCTCTCATCAGGGAAAGCGTATCGAATATTCGATACACTTCTCGCCAGTTTTCTCTTGCCAGCTCATTAAAAGTTTTAAGTTTTTCAAAAAGGCGTTTTAGTTTAATAAATTCAATTTGCTGGTGAACGCCCTGACTTTGAAAATATCTCCTTTCCAGCCTCAAAGCCTCTTTTTCAAGAGAAGCATCCGTTGCAGTTTCTACATATATTTTAAAAAATTTATTTAAGTCTTCCAGCAGGTTTTTCAGGTTGCCGCCATGGGAGGCTACGACTTCGGCAATCCGATCGTCTACTGAACTGGAGTAGAATTGATGCAAAAGCTGGTCGGCAATTTCACGATGTCGCTCCAGGGCACCTACAAGGTCTTCGCGAAAAAGGGAGTGGGAACGGAGATCCAGGTCGGATACTCCCGAGTATACCTCGTTTGCGTTTAACGTTAGAAGAGGAGATCCCTCCTCTTCATCACGGGACGTGCGTGCCTTTTCTTCCACGAAAAAAGGCGATTCGAAGACATGGGTGAGTATCTGTAAAAGATCCTCTTCCATGATTGGCTATCTCGCTCAGGTCGCAGGAGCCGGACCGGGAAGGGTGTCCAGAGGCGAACCGGCCCGTGGAGTATCTTCCTGTCTGGTCTCACCCGATGGTGGTGTGGGCGGGTGTTCTTCTACCTCTTTTCTCTTGAACGGGTTTGCCAGTCCCAGAATTTCGTAGAGCTCCGGTCCGCTTACACTTTCTCTATTGAGGAGGGCCTGGGCAATGGCATCCAGTCCATCTTTGTGCTGACGAATCAGCCCGCGACCTCTGTCCAGTTGCTCCTGGACAATGCGTTTTACCTCTTCATCAATAATAGAGGCAGTCTCCTCACTGTAGTGGCGCGATGATTGTATCTCTCTACCAATGAAGACCGAACTTTCATTGCTTGAGTAAGAGATCGTGCCCACGCGATTGGACATTCCCCATTCTGTTACCATTCGGCGTGCGATGTTTGTGGCTACCTGTATATCGTTAGACGCACCGGTGGAGGTGTCGTTGAATATCAGCTCTTCTGTGATGAAGCCGCCCATAAGCACGCAAATTCGATCCTGCCAGTAGCGACTGGGTTGTATATGTTTATCATCCTCGGGCAACTGCTGGGTAAGCCCCAGTGCTCTTCCCCGTGGTATAATCGTAACCTTATGAACAGGCTCTGCATATTCCAGAAAGGCTCCCAGAACAGCGTGGCCCGATTCGTGGTATGCAATCACCTCTTTCTCTTTTTTGGAAATGAGGAATGACCTTCTCTCAGGGCCCATCAGTACCTTATCCTTGGCCTCTTCCAGTTCGTCCTGGGTAACATACTTTTTCCCGCGGCGCGCTGCCAGCAGAGCTGCTTCGTTGATCAAGTTGGCAAGGTCCGCACCGGTAAAGCCCGGAGTTCCTCTGGCTATTTCGGATAACTCCACTTCGGAAGTGAGGGGAACTTTGCGAGCATGGATTTTAAGAATAGCTTCTCTTCCTTTTACGTCGGGGGAATCCACGACAACCTGACGATCGAATCGACCCGGTCGGAGCAGGGCAGGGTCCAGCACATCGGGTCGGTTGGTGGCGGCCATGATGATGATTCCTTCGTTCTCTTCAAAGCCATCCATTTCCACCAGCATCTGGTTCAACGTCTGTTCACGTTCGTCGTGTCCACCGCCAAGACCGGCACCGCGCAGTCTGCCCACGGCATCGATCTCATCTATGAAGATAATACAGGGAGAGTTTTTCTTGGCCTGTTCAAATAGATCCCGCACCCTGGAAGCACCCACTCCCACGAACATCTCCACAAAATCCGATCCTGAAATTGAGAAAAAGGGCACCCCCGCTTCACCTGCCACAGCTCGGGCAAGGAGAGTCTTACCGGTTCCAGGAGGTCCCACCAGCAGAACTCCTTTGGGAATCTTCGCTCCGATGGATTGAAATTTGCGCGGATCTTTTAAAAAGTCCACCACTTCCGTCAGTTCCTGCTTGGCTTCGTCACATCCAGCTACGTCTTCGAAGGTGATCTTCTTTTTTCCTTCTGGATGCAACCTTGCTTTGCTTTTGCCAAAGGAGAGCGCCCTGTTTCCCGTACTCTGGATCTGTCGCATCATGAACATCCAGAGAAGCCCGATGACCAGAACAATGGGAAGCATCTGCAGCAGGGAGGAAAATATGCCGTTTTCTTCGGGATTGTCAAACTCGTAGATGATATGTTTCTCATCCAGCCTGGTTTGAAGTGAGTCGGTAACCGCACCGGGGGTGCTTTCTACTTCGAACGCGATGCTCTTGGATTGAATTTTTTCATCATCGTCGGTATCTTCTATCACCATTCCGGGTTTCAGGTAGCGGCCCTGAATTTTTTTCGGGGAAATCTTCAAGACGTAGGGATTGTCTTCAAAAAGAGTCGCAGAGTGCTTTGCGCGGGTGAAAATAGTGCCTACCTTTTTCTCGCCATCGTCGGTGAGCATCTCCTTGAATTGCGAGAAGGTGAGGGTCTCAGCTTTGTCCAGAGGAGTGAACTTCGGATTCGATTGGATCATGTATAAAAGAACCAGAAGAATAAAAAAAATTAGAATGAAATACTTAAGTTTGTTGTTCATGAATAGTTACCGTCTCTTTTTTTCCCTTATCACAAGGGTAACAGGTGATCTACCTGGCGTCAAGTCGTCAGTTCCGGAATTTTTCTATCACTTCGTCGATGTCACCAACCGTAATGGAGCGAATGGCAGCCTCAGCATCGTTTATGATATTGATCAGCTTGAGGCTTTCGTGAGGCTCAAGTTCTTGCTGCACATATTTGAGCCTGGTAAGGTTTTTAGGATTCTCTCCAAGAATACCCACGCGGACTCTCACAAATTCATCGGACTTCAGCGCTTCGGCCAGGTTCTTGATGGCCGGATGTCCATAATCTTCTCCACCCTTTTCGACTACAAGTTTTCCGAGGGAGAGGGTGAAATCATCCAGAATAACGATGATTTCGGCCGGTTTGATTCTCAGAAATGAGGCGATATACAGAGCGGCTTCCCCGCTCAGTTCGCTGAAAGTCTGAGGTTTTAAAAGAACAACTTCCTCTCCGTCAAAAAAGCCCCGACCAATCAAAGACTTTTTTTTCTTAGTCTTGATATCGATATCGTTGTTGTTGGCCACCACATCTAGAATCTTAAAACCAATATTGGCGCGGTAGTTGGCGTATTTTTCTCCAGGGTTACCAAGTCCAATAATCAACTTCATGGTTCGATCTTTTTCCTGCGACCGTCTTTGAGGGCGAAATTGCATTCGCATTTCAACCCCTGTTCAGTCACTCAGTAGTATGATGCCAGGGCCCGGAACAGGGTCACAAAAAGATGCTATCTTGACCGGGATCCGGAAAAACTGAGCACGGAAGTGCTCCAGGATCAGGATTGAGCCGCAGGCGCAGCTTCGGCTGCAACCCTCGCTCTGGATACCTTACAGATCAGAGGGTTTCCCCGGGTCAGTATTTCCCAACCTGCGGGCAACTGAATGTCTGATAGGTGCACCGATTCACCCACATCCAGTGCGGAAATGTCAATTTTCAATGATTCCATCAGGTCCCCGGGTAGCGCCTTTACAACCAGAGAGCGAATATAGTGCTCCATGGCCCCGCCTGCTTTCACTCCCTTTGCAACTCCCGTGGTTTCAATGGCTACATGGACTTTCACTTTGCGATCGGGAAGAGTCCGGTAGAAATCCACATGAAGAACATCGCCGGATACCGGGTGCCTTTGAACCTCTTTGATAATTACTTTTACATCGCGGTCTTCCTCGGGAGCTCCATCTACCATAAGATGCAGAATGGAACTCTGACGAACACCAGCCTGAAGCATTTTAGCAAAAGTGGCACCATCAAATGAAATGGGTACCGAACGTGCATCGTGTATAAGGTTCCCCGGGATGGATCCTGCTCTACGTTCTCTTCCCGCCTCATTGGTTCCCCGGGACTGGCGAACTTTGCATGCTAATTGAAATTCCATTTTTTTCTCCCTTTGTTCGCATGGCTCATTTCCCTGAGTCATGCATTGCTCTCTAAAAATATTAACTTAGATCTCATCGCTTTGAGATGAGTTCCTGATTGAAAAAGCTTTTTTTGCATTTTCAGCCATGTCGATATGCGATTCTTTCTTCAGTACGATATAATAAAATCACCGAATTGGCTCACCTTCTCTCCTATAAAAAGAGAGAACTCACTGACTCCTCATTATGAATTCTGCGAATTGCCTCCCCTACCAGTGATGCCACTGAAAGAGATGTGATTTTCCCAATGCGTTTTTCCGCGGGAAGAGTTACGCTATTGGACACCATGACTTCAGATAATACTGACTCTTCCAATCGCTGGATGGCTGGTCCGGATAGTACTCCATGGGTGGCGCAAGCAATTACTCTTACAGCGCCATTCTTGATCAGAGCTTCTGCACCTCTGGCAATGGTTCCTGCTGTATCGATCATATCATCGTAAAGAATGCAGGTCTTTCCGCTTACATCGCCGATCACATGCATGATTTCCGATTCGTTGGGACGGGGGCGTCGTTTATCGATAATGGCAAGCCCTGCGTTGATCTGTCGTGCCAGAAAACGAGCCCGCTCCACACCGCCGGAGTCGGGAGAGACTACCACCAGATCCTCATATCCTCTGCTACGAATGTGTTCCACAAACACAGGTGCTGCATAGAGGTGGTCTACTGGAATTTGAAAAAAGCCCTGAATCTGATCCGCATGCAAATCCATTGTTATGATTCGGTCGGGCAACATGGCCTCCAGCAGTTCAGCAACAACTCTTGCGGATATTGGAACTCGCGGTTCGCTTTTTCTGTCCTGACGTCCGTATCCATAGTAAGGGATCACTGCCGTAATACGAGATGCAGAAGCTCTCCGGCACGCGTCAATC
The DNA here is from genome assembly GCA_050305335.1 of Leptospirales bacterium. Classification (GTDB taxonomy): domain Bacteria; phylum Spirochaetota; class Leptospiria; order Leptospirales; family Leptonemataceae; genus JBNLFC01. The sequence continues at coordinate 5,065 of JBNLFC010000018.1, read as the reverse complement.
ATCAGGATCAGCTCCATGAGATTGTCATTTGTGGGAGAACAGGTAGGTTGAATGATAAAGACATCGCGGCCCCGTACATTTTCTCCCAGCTTGATGGCGATTTCGCCGTCAGAGAATTTTTTAACCTGAGCTTTTCCCAGAGGGAGGCCCAGATAGTCACAGATCTCCTGCGCGAGGGGAATGTTGGCATTGCCGGAAAATATTAATAGTTCATAACTCATAGCGAATTCTATCCCCTCAATTCAGCACTCAGCTTAGCTTCAATGGTGACCAGATCTTCCCTGGAGTTAGCTCCCATGGCCTCCAGAGGATCATCCAGCATCACAGACCCCACTCTTCTACCCTCTTCTCGAAAGACCTCTATGGCATCGGGCAGGTAATACTCATTCTGCGCGTTAGAGGCATCGATTTTATTCAATGCCTGAAAAATGTCTGGCGCATTGAATACGTATGTGCCGGAATTCGTTTCATTAATGGATCGAATTTCGTCGGTCGCATCTTTCTCTTCTACAATCCGGAGCAGATTTCCCTCTTCATCTCTCACCAGACGTCCGTATCCGGTTGGGTCGTCCAGATACGCGCCCAGCACAGTGGCGCTGGCTCCCTGTTCGCCATGTTGATCCAGAAGCGCACTGAATGTCTCCGGACGAATCAGAGGCATATCTCCGCAGGCAACCACAAGAGGTCCTCTGTATTGCTGCAGAGCCTCTCTCGCGCAAAGAAGAGCATGAGCCGTGCCAAGCTGCTCAGCCTGCTCCACAAAGCCGATACTCACACCCGGAAATTCGGGTATTAAAGAGATTACGTCCTCTTTTCTATATCCTACTACAATGACTATGCGTCGTACTCCTGCAGCGACAAGGCTCTCCAGTACATGCAGGATCATGGCCTTGCCTTTCAGCGGGACGGCCACTTTGGGCAGTTCGCTTTTCATTCGAGTGCCCTTTCCCGCAGCGAGGACTACGGATGCTACATCTTTCTCTGTTCCGGGAGATGACATGAATGAATCTTACTTTGCGACGTCTCTGCTGGGCCGGGAGGATTCGAACCTCCGTATGGCGGTACCAAAAACCGCTGCCTTACCGCTTGGCGACGGCCCATTGAATTCGTTAACAGGTAATATTTAAGTTTGAGTCCATTTATTCAAAGATGTTACCGAAGGAAAACCTGTGGAAGGTCACGCTCGGAAATCTCTTTTGCATGGAGAGGAGAATTCGACTCTGCTCATCTTCATCTCCTACCAGGCCGTAAAGGGCCGACCCTGACCCGGATAGAGATGCATATGGGGCTTTTTCCTGCAAAAAGGCCTCTTTGATCTCACCCAGTTCGGTGTGGAGTTGAAAAATGGGCTTCTCAAAATCATTCTGCAGGGCGGCTGCTTCCTCCCAGCGGGAATTTTGCAGTGCCCCCAGCACCTCATTGCTCAACGAGGACAAAGTTTCGGGAGGGCTACCGGCGTGTAAAGTCCTTTTCAATTGACCATACGCTACGGCGGTAGAGACAAATACAGGCGGTATGGCAAGGACCCCCAGTCCGGTACCCAGTTTAATCGATTTCATGCTTTCGCCAATGCCGGTGACAAGCATAGACCCGGTCTGCAAAAAAAAGGGGACATCTGCACCCAGTGACACCGCCACCTTGAGCAGTTCTTCCCGGGGGATAGGTCTCATACTGCCTGAATATCTCAGAACTGTTCCACAATTGGAGCTCCCCCCTCCCAGCCCCGCACCTGTCGGAACTTTTTTCTCCAGGTGGACGCTCATGGGGGGGATATTCCATCGCTCCTGCAGTACCGTAACGCATTTCCATACCAGGTTTTTCGCAAGTTCCCCTCGTTCGCTGACCTTCTCAAAATCGTAAAATGCCCGGTCCGTAAGATGGTTCTCGGTGGTCAGCCTCCATTCCGGAGCGGGGGAGAACGTTATATGATCTCCGAAAGAGATGGGCACGAATATACTGGCAAGGTAGTGGTATCCGTCCAATGCGCGTCGATGAAAAATTTCCAGTCCCAGATTGATTTTGGCCGGGGAGAAAAGGGTCACAGGCTCCATGAAAGGGACAATACCCTTTTTCAGGCAGATGAGGTATAGTCGATTTTCATTTGAAGAGACCTGGAAGAGGGGGCTTCGTCCGAAGACCCTGTGGAATTCAGGCTTACCTGGCCCTGTATGAACATATCGGGACGCCTCAGGGTATCCATATTGAGTCGTTGAAATGGCAGGCTGGAAGAAGGCCATCGTCTTTTCCACTCTTCAATGAAACTCTCTCCATAAATGGCGTCGGTAAAGGCAAGGACCAGATCTTTTCCCCGTGGTACAAGAATCGTTAAGCTTTTCTCATAGTCGGCAGAAGGATACTCCTGGAATCGCGCACTGTTTACAAGAAGCGACCGCATTGCCGCCGGAAATTGAACCACCACCGAATCGGTGCTCACTACGTTATAGTCGATGAGCAGTTTTAAAAATGCCGGATCATGCATACCGGTGAGCGGATCCCGGAAAAAGTAGGAGAGTCGTTCCAGTGCCAGAGGATCCAGGTCCGGGTGGGCCAGCAACCTGGCAGACGCATCGTTGAGTTGAAAGACTTCCTTTGCATGGGGAATCAGGTCTGGATGAAACTGCTGGCCGGCCAGAGCCTCTATTTCCAGCATCGCTTCCTCCACAGAGTAGCGGCCGCGATAGATTCTCTGGCTGGTCATTGCATCGAAGGCATCGCATAGAATCATGACATGAGATTCTACCGGGAGCTCACTGCCTCCTTTGCCTGCCGGATAACCTTTGCCATCAAAGCGTTCATGGTGATGGAGCAAAAGATCTACCATATCCCCGTAATAATCCATATGGGAGAGGATTTTATATCCTGTTTCAGGATGGCGTTTTATGATGGCATACTCATGGGTTGTGAGTTTTCCGGGCTTTACCAGAATAGAATCCGGGGTTTCGATTTTCCCAATATCATGTAAGTATCCTGCGATTTTTAGCCGGGATAGCTTCGATTTATCAAGACCGATTCGTCTGCCCAGATCCTCAGCATATACTGCAACACGCTGGGAGTGACCTGCAGTGTAGGCGTCTCTTCGTTCTACCAATGTTACCAGCGAATGTACAGACTGGTCATAGCTGGCTTCCAGTTTGCGGGTGGTTGCGAGCGCGCGACGAAATAGCGTGCGCAGCACCAACCAGAGCAGAAGGGCGCTGATGGAAACGAAAAGGATACCTTTGGTAGCTTCCCATTTGATCGTGTCGATTCCGGAGCGAGGGTAGAAGAGGTAGAGAAGAAAATCGCCCAGTAGAACCCAGCTATATCCGAACAAAAGGTAGATGCTTGTCGCAATAACCGGATAACGGTTCTTGCGCCACTTTCGGTCTCTCATTATATGCATGATTAGAATTGGACGAAGATCTTTTCACACCACGCTTTTGTTTCGCGTGTGGAAAGCAATCGGAGGTATGGAACAACCGTCCCGTTGAGCTACCCGGGGGAATTGTTTCAGTCTGAAGGAATAGAGGAATATTACCGAAAGGGGAGAATTATGCCCCGCGCACATCGGGGCCCAATGCCATTATTTGCTCAGTTTCTTTTCAACAAAAGGGACATGCTTGCGCAGCTTTTTGTCGTATTTCTTGATCTCCATTTTTCCGGTGTGCTTCTTTTTGTTTTTAGTGATTGTGTAGAAGACTCCGGTTCCGGCAGTGGATTCCAGTTTGATCAGTTCTCTCATAATTTCCCCAATTTTCGGCTACCCATGCTTACGTCGATCAAAATTTAAGCCACAATTCCAGCGTGGACCCCACGCCTGCACTTCCGCGGCTTTTATCCCAGTATAATCTCTTGAAGGATCTTCTTTTCGGGAGCGTCAAAAAAGTCCTCAAACTCCTTGAGGATACGTTCGGTAAGCTCTTTCGACATATAATCTATGGTCCGGGTATAGGGTTCATGTCGATAAGGCTCTACCCATTGGAAAATCAATCCTGCAGGCAGGACCCACACTATGGCTCCCCTCTGATTCTTTTTGTCTACTGTGGAACGAGTTTTGGGCCCGTACAGGTCAGAGAGTTTTTTCTCAATGAGCCCGGAGGCAATGAAGGAGGGCGTCACCTTCACATGAAAAAGCACTCCCTCCCGCGCATCCCATTCATCCTTTTTTAGCTGGTGTTCTGTGAGTATGACCACCGGGTAAGGTGTTTTGTAGAAATTATAGCGATAGAGAACCTCGTTTCTTTTCACAAGAATGGTCTGGTTCCGCACTGCCTGCAGTATTTCCACATCTTCCACCGCACTGTTGGAAGTGGCCAGGTTTTTCATGCGATTATAGACATCGCTGTATGTGGAGTTCCAGGGGGTCTCGGCAAATCCGGCCAGAGTGGCGCTGGAGGTGCCTCCGCTGTTTCCGCCATTTGGGCCACCGGCAGGCTGGCTATTTTGCGCAATGAGCAAAAAGCCGGTGTCTGGTTTTGCGGCTGAGGAGGGCAGAGCCACCAGTTGCATGCTGAAAAGAGTAAGCGTTGCCACCACAAAAAATAGACTGAATTTGTTTTTTGATATAAATGGCATGGGTGCTCTCCTTCTCTACAATATCGGAATTGGTAAAAAGCTCTAAAGAGTAAAAAAGAGCTGCGAGGGATTGAACTTATACGTCCAGTTCGTCATCTTCATGGGGATGAAAATCATCCAGACCCGGAAGGCTATCCAGATCCAGAGGATCGCCGCCCATGACATGCTCATCATGGAGGTCTTCCCCGGCAGGAGCAAGATCAGCAACACTTTCTTCGTTGATCGGGGCATGGAACGCTGGTGAGGCAGCGGCAGCGTCGCTCACTCCTCCACTTTCCCGATCAGCCATTTCTGTTTCTGCTCCGTAATTTGCTTCTTCCCCGGATTCTCCCACGGGCGGAATGGCGAAATCTTCCACCTCTGGCAGGTGGTTCAGACGAAACAAAAGGTACGCAAGGATGATGATCAGATTGATAAAGGCGTAAAGGAATGGAATCTCGTGGTACACTCCCCATACCGAGAGATTGATGCTGGCCAGCGATATTGCCATTCCTGCAAAAAGGGATATTTC
>JBNLFC010000017.1:0-17347 GCA_050305335.1 Leptospirales bacterium | reverse complement strand
GGTCATTGCCCTTTCCGATTGCTCCATGATTGTGGTCAACCATGACCAATTCGGCCTTCTAATTCAAAAAAATGCGCCAGTAGCCATGAAAATCATACGCTCCTTCTCTATGAAGTTGCGGCAGTATGATAATATTATCACACGGCTTTCGTTCAAAAGTGCGGTGGAGGAGGATCCTAACCACCTGTATGATCTGGCTGAGTACTGGTTCAATTCACAACGATTGAATCATGCAGCTTACGCATACCAGCGCTACATTCAATGGGTTCCTCAGGGTGAGAAGGTAAACCAGGCCAAAATGCGCCTGCAGACTATGAATAAACCGCTGAAAGCACCCGTAATTCCCGAAAACACCATCAATCGTTTTTATAAAACCGATGAAATGATCTTCTGTGAAAATGAGCCGGGAAGGGAGCTCTACATCATTCAGTCAGGACGGATTAAAATTACCAAAATGGTGGATGGCCAGGAGGTGATGCTGGCGGTGATACAGACCGGAGACATTTTTGGTGAAATGGCGCTGCTGGATAATAAACCACGCAGTGCATCGGCCATTGTTGCCGAGGATGCACAGCTTCTGGCTATCAACAAGGCCAACTTTGAATCTATGGTAAAAGCCCAGCCCCAACTGGCGACCAGGCTGATCACGCTGCTTTCGGAACGGCTCTGGATGGCTTACCGTCAGCTTGCCAACTTGATGATCACTGATCCGGCTGGAAGGTTATACGATACATTGCTTACCCTTGCAGAAAAAAATCATGTAAAAATCGCCTCCAAAGCCACGCACAATTTCGATATTGGAGGGGCGGATCTGCTTCGAATGGTCGGGTTCGATCCTAAAAAGGATGAATATATTCTTATGGAGCTTTTCAAGTCAAGGTGGCTGAGGCTAGAAGGCGGGAAGATTATTTGCATGGATATGAGCGAACTGGAAAAACAGGTCGCATTCCACAAGAAGAAGATCCAGATGGAAAAAAAGAGAGAAAAATCTTCCATGCGGTAACGTGCTTCTCTTCATCCCTGAGGCCAATTTTTCTCATCGAAGATCCCTTTCTAACCGGAATCTATTGCCTCCCACTCTGTGGTTTATTGAGCTTGTCCACCGGGGGTTTTTCCATGAAAAATACGTCATCTATGCCACGAACCAAGCAGGCAGTTGCTGTAAGGGCTGCCTCGCTTGTCAAAAATGGTCAGCGAGTCGGCCTGGGAACCGGCTCCACCACAGCCTTTGCGCTGCATGAGCTGAGTCGCAGGCAGAGGGAGGAAGGACTTTCCATTGAATGTGTGGCAACATCTTACTCCACGCAGATTCTGGCAACGGAGCTTGGATTGCGGCTTTTGCCGCTGCATCAGGTGTCATGGGTAGATATCAGCATAGATGGAGCCGACGAGGTAGATCCGGAGGGTAATTTGATCAAAGGCGGCGGAGCTGCTCACACCCTGGAAAAACTGGTCCACTCCATGTCCCACCGTTTCATTGCAATCGTAGATGAGTCGAAACTTGTAGAACGTCTGGGGATGCGTTTTGCCGTACCTGTGGAGGTAGTCAAAGAGTCACTCTCCTATGCTACCTCATCTCTCGCACATCTGGGATTCCAGAATATTCGATTGAGATCCGGTAGTGCCAAGGATGGTCCGATTATAACGGATAACGGTAATTTCATTCTGGACGGAGAGTGTTCCATTGCTTCGGCGGCCGATCTGGAAGAGCAGATCAACAGAATTTGTGGAGTTGTGGAGAATGGGATCTTTCCGGTCAGCCGTTTCAAAATGGAAAGGATTATCATCGGGTTTGAAGACGGTCGTATAGAAGAGAGGATGGTGGGTTAGAACTCATCCTTTAAGTGAGTTCTAAGTTAAGGAGAAGCTTACATGGCCGAAAGGCAGAGAGGAAAGATTGAATTTCATGCATCTTTGCTCTGGACCACCGGAGGCGGTCATTCCACGGACAATCCTGACTATACCCGGAATTTTAAAATTCACTATAGAGGAGGATCCAGCCTGACTGGCTCCTCGGCCCTGCCCTATGGAGGTGATGAATCTCTAGTATGCCCCGAAGAGCAATTTGTATCTTCGGTTTCGTCGTGTCTGATGCTGGCCTATCTCAATCTTGCATGGAAAAACCGTATCAAAATTTTACGCTATGAAGATGATGCCAAAGGGTTGCTCCGCTGGAATGAAGAGGGCATACTACGTTTTGAGGAAATTCATCTGAATCCCCGACTCATTATCGATTGCGATTATGGAGAGGAGGTCAGGATGCTGGCTATTCGCATGATTCATGAAGCTCGCTACGATTGTTTTATTTCCAATTCCATTGTAGCAAAGGTGGAGATTTCTCCTCTTTTTGTCTTTCAGTAGCAATCTTACTCCCTCTCCGTACTATCATGAAACCCGCCGGAATCACAGAAATCTATATTGAAAACGTGCTGAAAGACTCCGCCGTAGTAAAGAATATACTTCAGCGTGCTGATTCCCATACTAAAATCGAATTTCGTCAGTCTATCACTGATCTGCTTCGTCCCGAAGAGGCAGTGGCAGGATACACAAGCAAACAGAGTCTCATTGTGCGCCATTTCCCGGGAGAGTTCCTGTCTCTATGCCCCGGGAGCGACGGTATGGTATGCTGCAATTATTTTGTATTAAATACAGGGCCGGGATGTATTTACGACTGTCACTATTGTTTCCTGCAAAGTTTCATGAATACTCCTGTTGTGACTCTTCATGCCAATCTGGATGATCTATTCCATGAGATGGATCGGAAGCTGGCGGGAAAAAAGGGTCCTTTTCGAATCGGGACCGGTGAGTATACTGACTCATTGGCCATTGAGTCTCTTACAGGATACAGCGCCCTCCTTGTGGAACGATTTGCACGGTTGAAAAATGCCTATCTGGAATTGAAAACCAAATCCTCGGATATTGATCCTATCCTCAATCTGGATCATGGAGGGCGGACCGTGATCTCCTGGAGCCTGAATCCGGAGGAGATCATTGATTCTGTGGAGGAGGGGTGCTCCTCTCTGGAAGAACGGTTCCACGGGGCTGGCCAGGCCATCGCTGCAGGCTATCGGGTTGCTTTTCATCTGGATCCTATCATCTACAGTGAAACCTGGGAAACCCGGTATGTCCAACTGATTGAGGATTTATTTCAACGGATTGGCCCCGGGAAAATTGCCTGGATTTCTCTGGGGGGATTTCGATATTCTCCGGAATTGAAGGAGATTTTACAACTGCGCTTTCCCGGGGATCGGCTTACAGCAGCGGAAATGATTCAAGGAGCCGACGGAAAGTACCGTTATTTTAAAACGATCCGGGAGAGAATCTATACAACCATCCTTTCTGCAATCAGAGAGAGGGATCCCGGGCTTTTTGTCTACTTCTGCATGGAAACCAGATCTATGTGGGAAAGGGTCTTTGGACAATATCCCCAATCTCCGTCGATCCTGGAAGGAGGCTTTCGGGGAAGGTTGTAGGATCGAAAAAGAATCTATACTGTAGAACATTCAAACTATGAAACTCGATCTTCCCGAACAGCTCCCCCGCTCATATTTCCGAAGGTCGCCCGGGCCTCTGCTCAACAGGTTTTTTCCCGGGTGGAGATTTTACAGGTACCATCTGTGGGCTTTTTTTGCGCTGGCAATCATTTCGGTGCTCTTCCTCAAGAGCACAGACCCGGGGCAGCTTTCAGCCAGAGAGGCGGAAGAAGCTCATAACCTGGGACTGCCAAACTGGCTGGGCGACGACTATTCACCATTTCTCTCTCCCGATGGACGATACCTTTTTTTTCAGTCTGATCGTCCAGGATCAACAAACGGTTCCAATCTCTGGGTTACTATCAATCGCAACTACCTGAACCGCCTGGACCCTCCCGGGTGGACTGTGCCCATTCCGTTTCGGCTGCCCGTGGATACGGATAGCTCCACCACAATGAAAGTGCTGCACTCTGATTCCGCAGAACGCCAGGCAGGCGGAGGCTTTTTTACCGTTAATACAGATGGCCTGGAAGGGATGTTTACTATTCACTATGAGAACGGAACCCCCAGAGAGCTTTACTTTACATCTGTTGCATCACCCCGGACCGGAAGAGACGGATTTGCCGGTACTAACATTTACGTCAGTCGATATGTAATGCAACGTTGGAGTAAGCCCGAGCATATCAATGAAATCAACTCCCAATTTGACGATCGCATGCCGGCGTTGAGTCGGGATGGGAAATCCATGTATTTTGTTTCCAATCGTCCAGGTGGATTTGGCGGCTATGATCTCTGGTATACCGAACGGGATGACAGCGGTCGCTGGTCCAGACCTGTGAATGCTGGCGAGGCTTTGAATTCAGCGTATAACGAGAACTCTCCTTTCTGGAGTAAAGCTGGTAATCTGCTTTTTTTCAGCTCGGATCGTCCAGGTGGTTTTGGTCATTTTGACCTCTATGTTTCCAGGTCCGATGGCTATATCTGGTCAAAACCGGAAAACCTGGGCGCACCTTTCAACTCGCCCAGGGATGATGATTCTGTTGCGTTATCTGACGACGGACTGTGGTTTTATTTTGCTTCAGATCGAAGAGATATTGCTGAGAAGGGCGGTCTGGATTTGTATCGCACATCTCTTCCTGCATGGTTGCGAGAGAGCGTTGATATTCTTTTTACCGGACTGGTTGTAGATGGTAGAAGCCGTAAGCCTCTGGGGGTGGAGGCCAGCATACAGATTGTTTACGAAAAAAATACCGTGGTCGGTACTTCCACAGTGTTTCACAAAAAACCTGATGAGTCTACTACCAATTTTGCCATTCAATTGCAGTCGGAACGCATTTATAAAATTCAATTTAGTGCTCCGGGGTTCTATCCTCAAGAGCTGGAAGTAGATTATCGAGGCAATATCCCTGCTGGTCGGATCGATCGACGGGTCATTGTCATGCAACCCATTGCGCCAAAAGATGAAGAAGGTGTGGGAAATCTTCGCATGATTCCCGGTCGAGTCTTTGATGAAGCGACCAGGCTCAGTTTACCCGGAAGCAGTATCGAGTATCGTTATGGCAAAGGCAAGGTTCACTCTGCTGAGGTGGATAAAAACGGAGAATTCCAGGTTTCCGTACCACGGAGCTCTCCATTTCAGATACTGGGGAAGGCTCCCGGGTATGAACCAAAAACGTTGAATCTTAAGGAAAATAGCGATATTACATTGATCGATGTAGCTTTGAAAAAAAGGAAGGGTGGACCGGACTGCCCCGGAGATGCACTTGAGTGCATTGACAATATTCGCATATTTTTCGACCTGAATCGGTCTGGCATACGAGCTTCGGAGAAGGCAAGACTCAATACGGTCTTTCGAATTTTGAAGCAAAACCCGGCTCTTTCCATTGAAGTGCAGGGTCATGCGGATCGTACTTACCGTGGACCCAAAAACAAAGCCCAGGATTACAATATGCGACTCTCCACCGAGAGGGCGCGGGCTGTGGCTGGAGCCTTGACCAAAATGGGTATACCCGGGAACAGAATTACCGTGAGAGCTTTCGGTTCCCTGAAGCCACGCTACAGCAGCGGTAGTGCTGCTACCAGAGCCTTGAACAGAAGGGTAGAGTTCAGGCGGGTTCGAAAATAACGGATGTATAGCAACGCAAGTGATACCCCTGTAGTGTTGCGTAAAAGTCCGCTGGATCCTGTCCTGAGGGATAAATACTGCACTGCAGCAGAATGTTCCTCCATGGAAAATATCGTGTTATTCAAGCATTTCTAATTGTTTGTGAAGCGTTGTCCCGCCAGGCCGTCCACATTTAAATGTATATTGATTATAAGCCATGCAAGAATTCAACTTGCAGGGCGGTTGACCGGGGTATGCGGAATATCTTAAAAATTATCCAAAGCTCTGAAGGATAGAGAGATATATGTTGCTGCGGTCGATAATGTCAATACAGCGTGTTGTAATAGAGTTTTTTTATGATTAATAAAATATTTGAAAAAGCACGGGACTGGCAAATCATCCATGAGGTTCCTACTATACTCCATGTGATCAAAGATCGCGTCAAGATGCGGCCTCTTTTCCTGAAGGACTCCCTACCTCCGGCCGAATTCAGTCCTCATTCGACCAATGAGAGCGGGATTATGTTTCACTATCCCCCGGCCCATGAATTTGAAGAGATTACCACTCTCTATTACACGCTTGGCCGGCAGTTGGAGGTGGATTTTCGACTGGATTCTATTGAAGAACCAGGTACTGCCTGGCTGATCCCCATGGAAGCTCGCATAGGAAAAGTCATCAGGGGAGTTGAGCGTTTCCCCAATGAACATGCTGTGGTGATGGCCAGTAATTTCCAGATCAGCAAAAATGAGGTGAATCTGGAATATTCATCCAGGGTCTCTAATAAAATTATTTTTTCTGAATATGAGAGGATCCTTTCAAAGGAACTTCCGGGATTGAAGATCGTAGACCCTGGAATCAGGGATTTGCCTCAGGAAGTAATATCCGCGATGAAAAGGGGGGCGTCGATTTATGTGGAGGACATTACTCAGACATCGAGTTATGCGCCATCTATCGAGGGCGTGATGGACTATCTGACTGAGATGGAGAGGGAAATGGTATCAGATCGTGAAAGCCGGCGTTTTCGTGATACTGGAATCCGCTCCTTTCTGGCCGTTCCTCTCCTGTGCGATCTGGGAGGAGAGACTCGTACCCCCATAGGCTGCATACATCTCATGAGAAAGGCAGGGGTGGGCATCACTCGACTGGAGTTCGAAAAAGTCATTCAATCGGCTGACGAACTGGTGAGGCGGGTGGGGGAGGCCAATACCCTCCACGTATCCGAGCGTCAGCGAATCGTCAACTTTTCTGATAAGGGGATGGCTCTTGAGTTGACCAATGAAGATCTAATTCAAACCATTCCGGGGAAAAAGCGGCTGACATTTGACCTGGTCTTTAAAAAACAAGCACCTATACGCCTTCAGGGGAGCATCTGTCACATTGAAAAGGTCATGAGCAATCGTATGCTGGTGGGCATTGAATTCGATGGTACAACCCTGGACGTGAAAAGTTCTCATCCTCTGAATAGGTTGAAGGACCTGATTCAGCTTGTGAAAATCGGAAAAATACAGTGACCCTATCCACCCGACCCTATATTGGATCCAGAGACTTTTATCCCGACGAGATGAAAGAGCGCAACTGGATGTTCCAGATTCAAAAAGATACCTGCCGTCGTTACGGATTTGTAGAGTATGGAGCCCCCATTCTGGAACCTCTCTCGCTCTATCAGGCCAAATCATCCGAAGAGATTGTGGGAGAACAGATATACCGATTTACGGATCGGGGGGACCGCGAGGTGGCCATCCGTCCGGAAATGACCCCCACTCTGGCGCGCATGGTGGCTGCTCGCTGGAAAGAGCTTCCGTCCCCTTTGCGGTATTTCAGCATTGCCAACTTTATGCGTTATGAGCGCCCCGGGAAAGGGCGACTTCGTGAGTTTTTTCAGTTGAATGTGGATCTGATAGGTAGCTCCTCTCCGGCAGCCGATGCGGAAATTCTGGGATTGGCCGCGGATCTGTTGCTGCAATATGGCGCAAAAAACAGTGATTTTACTATTCGTTTCAGTGATCGCAGATTTCTTCAATCTTACTTAGGAAAAGTGCCCGCTGAAAAAATGCGAGAAGTCGGTCGTCTGCTGGATAAAAGAGAAAAAATCGGGGACGAAGCGTTTCGGGTATCCCTTATGGAATTGCTGGGTGATGCAGGTCTGGTGAAGCGGGTGGAGTCCTATCTGAAGCTGGAATTGAAGGATCTACCGGCCCTTGTGGAGAGCGGCGACCTGGATAAATCTGCGGTGGAGCATCTTTTGAGTGTAGAGCGATTGGCCAGGTTTACACCGGCATCCGCATCTCTCGCCTTTGATACAGGTATTGTACGGGGGTTTGACTACTATACCGGATTGATCTTCGAGATAAACGATAACCATCCTGAAAATCGTAGAGCCCTTTTCGGGGGTGGCAGATACGATCGTCTTATGGGGCTTTTTGGTGGTGAGGAAATTCCGGCCGTAGGTTTCGGTATGGGCGATGTGACGCTGGATGACTTTCTGGAAGCACACAGTCTAAAACCGGAGCAACTTGCTCATCCGGAAGGATTTTTTCTCTCTCTTTTTCATGATACTTTGCTGGAACCTACTCTGCAATTGGCCGGTGAGCTCCGTCAGAATGGTATCGATCTTGAGGTTTCGTTCGACGCCGGTGGTAAATTTAAAAAACAGTTGCAGTCTGCAGAGCGTAAAAAAAAGCGATATGTAATCATTATGGGTGAAGATGAGTGGAAGAGCGGTAAGATAAAGCTCAAGGATCTGGTCACGGGTGACCAGCAAGAATATCCTGCAAAAAATCTCTCCAGCGTTTTGCGTGATCTTTCCCCGGGGAAAGAGTAGCTCTATGCTTGCAAAAAGAATTATTCCCTGTCTGGATGTGAAAGACGGCAGGGTTGTAAAGGGAATCAACTTTGTAGATTTGCGGGACGCTGGTGATCCTGTGGAGAATGCCCGCTATTATGCTGAAAACGGCGCCGATGAATTGACTTTCCTTGATATTACGGCGAGTTCCGATAGTCGAAATATTGTTGTCCGGCTTGTTGAACACGTTGCAGACGAAATTTTCATTCCGTTCACGGTGGGCGGTGGAATTCGTAGTGTCGACGATGTAGCAGCTATTTTGCTCTCTGGAGCGGACAAAGTCTCCATCAATACCGCAGCTTTTGAAAGGCCTTCTGTATTGACCGAATCAGCCAACAGGTTCGGGAGCCAGTGCATCGTGTGTGCTATTGATGCACGCAGTGCAAGAGATCCCGATGCAGGCTATCAATATGAGGTCTTTCTCCATGGTGGAAGGACGCCTACGGGAAAAAATGCGGTCCAATGGGCAAAAGAGGCGGTCGAAGCGGGTGCTGGAGAAATACTCCTGACCAGCATGGATCGAGATGGTACCAAAGAAGGCTTTGATATTGAACTACTCAATGCGGTGCGGGCAGTTGTCAACGTTCCGGTCATTGCCTCCGGTGGAGCCGGTCATCCTGATCACCTCATTGCGGCTCTAACCGAGGGCCATGCCGATGCTGTCCTCGCTGCAAGCATTTTCCATTTCCGGGAGTATATGATTCCCGATGTAAAAGAGCGTATGCGTGCGGCCGGGATTCCGGTTCGGCTCTGACACATCCCGGCATGACAGGGCAAGATTTTCCCCCTGAGGGTGGGGTGGTCTGGCGCTGGGGAACCACAGGCCTTGAACTTACGGCGGCACCAGATGGGCTCGTTTGACCCCGTTACCACAAACCCGTGAGAAAGTCCAGTGTGAGCTGTCACAGCCCTGTTGTGTGATATAATAGGGCCAGCTATCACCTTTGATCCGCAATTCCACCCTTTTTATGGTATCTCATGGTTCGCTTATGTCACAAAGGCGGTTGACTGAAATCAGCGAATCGTGGAATAGACTCTATGAGAGGAACAACCCCCATTGCCTGTCATAAAAGCAGTCGGCCGGGGAGTTCTCAAGGAGATGGGAATGAGTTTTCTGGAAGAACTGGAGAGTCTGCTATACGATAGAAAAGAGAAACTTCCCGAGAAAAGCTATACGGCCAATTTGTTTCGAGAGGGAGACGACCGTATCCTGAAAAAAGTTGTGGAAGAAGCGGGAGAGGCAGTCCTTGCGGCCAAAAACCACAACCGTGACGAGGTAATTTACGAGACCGCCGATTTGCTCTTTCATACGCTGATGATGCTGGTCAATCTGGGTGTCCCTCTGAAGGACGTGGTCAATGAGCTGGAGCGTCGTCACAAATGATTCATCCGGACCTTGCCCTCTATAGAGGAGAACGAGTGCCACCTGTGCTTCCTGTATGTGAACACTTTGCAGGAAGTGAAAAAACCATGCGGAAGGCGCTCTCGCTCCAGGCAGAAAAAGGTCCGTTATTCGATGTAACACTGGACTGTGAGGACGGAGCGCCCGCAGGCCATGAGATTGAACATGCAAAGATGGTGGGAGAAATTCTCACCTCGCTGGAAAATCGATTTCAGCGAGTGGGCTTTCGAATTCATGATTACACCAGCCCCTTCTGGATGAGCGATCTGGAAAGTGTTCTGGCAATAGCCGGAAAGCAGGTCGCTTACATCACTATCCCCAAATGTAGCGATTCAGCTCAGATAGAATCAATACTGGAGTATATGGAAATGATACAGGCGCGGTATATGCTGCGCAGAGAGATCCCGGTGCATGTTCTTATCGAGACCCATGGTGCTCTTGCCGAGGCAGGGAGAATTGCATCCATGCGAAAGGTCGAGACCCTGGATTTCGGACTCATGGATTTCGTATCGGCGCATAACGGAGCAATCCCTTCGTCGGCAATGTCGAGTCCCGGGCAGTTCGACCATGCATTGCTTCACAGAGCGAAAACAGAGATCGCGGCAGCAGCCATAGCCCATGGTGTGATTCCTTCCCACAACGTGACAACAGAGATTGGTGACGGTGAAAGGGCTGGAGAGGATGCACGGAGGGCGCGTCAAGAGTTCGGTTATCTTCGCATGTGGTCTATTCATCCTGTGCAAATCGATCCCATAGTTCATGCAATGTCTGATGATTTTGAAAATCTTGCAGAGTCCGTTCGAATTTTGCGCGAGGCTCAGCAGAGCAACTGGGGGCCAATCAAGGTGAATGGGAAACTTCATGATCGAGCTTCCTATAGAATACACTGGACATTGATACGGAGGGCAAAAATGTCCGGCAGCCTGGTGGATGAATGGGCAAATCAGACATGGTTTGTTTCGAAGTGATTTTTTTTAAAATTGGCTTTCTGGTTTCATTTTTTTTTTGGGGAAAGTGAAAAAAAATAGAACCATCGAGGTGGTAGAATTTACCAGGGAGCAAGCCTCTGGAACATTCGATTTCTTTTTCCCGGTGGCTAAAAAAAATTGTCAGTAGCACTTATTTTCATTAGCATGGTCATAATATGGAAACTGGAAAAGAGCGTATAATAGCTGCGTTTGAGTTTCTGAAACGAAAGTTTAAGAACAAATCTTTCCCGGTAAAAGCTGCGGAAAAGTATATGCATTTTACGATGATCCGCCAGATGGAAGAGGCCGGTTATCTGAAGAAAATGCCTGATGGACGTTATCGTCTGATTGAGGATGAGGCTGTGGTAGCCTGACCTTTTTTTGCCAGAAACCTTTGCTGGTTTTCTTTAAAGCCCAGCGCTGGTTGTTGCCCGACATAGCCAGTGTGCTTTCATGGCTCGCTGTGAGTTCATGCCCTTCCTTGCGATGGAAGGGCTTTTGCGTCTCTCTTCATGAGCTGCAACTGTATAAAATGAAGGGCAGATTTGAGATTTGAAAGGGCCTCGCTACTGATCCCCTCATGGAGGTCCCATTTGTATCCCCTGATTGTTAATAGTTGAATGTTCGGGTTTTTATTGTATAGAGTCTGGCATATGCCCAGGAGAAATTCCGGGGAAACATGATGCGTGGTGAAGGCCAATTCTTTCGAACGGCTTAACGTTGTAAGAAGCCATCGTTCAACGTTTTCGTTTTTTGTGGCATCGACAAAAAAAACAGAATCGAAGCGTGAAATTGTCTCTCCATCTTCAATGTTCAACTGGTAATCCTCGGAAAACTCAACCCCGGATATCTGGTTTTCGCGCACATACTCTTTCAATTGATAGCAGAAAGTGATTCCCAGTCCATCGTCCGCTCTTCCCGGGTTGCCATATCCGTAAAATAGGATTCTTTCTGTGTTCTGTACGCTATTCATGAGATCATGAGTGGAGGCGGCCGGGTTGTATTACAAGGAACAGGTCGATCCCGGGGTTTCTCCGCCTCGAGTCATTCTATGTATTAATTGATCTTCCCGCTCTTCGCCTCCTGCGTATAGCGACACAACCAGCGCCATATTTCCGATAGCATGTGTAGCACAGCTCAAACAGGGATCGTAAGCACGAATGGCTACCTCGACGGAGTTCATCATTCCCTCGGTTATTTCGGTATGACCTTCGATTTTCGATTTTGCAACTTCATACACTGCTGCATTCATAGCTTCGTTATTGTGCGTTGTAGATACGATGAGGTTTGCCATGGATAGTTGATCGTTGTCGTCGATCTGGTAGTGGTGGATGAGTGTTCCTCTGGGTGCTTCAATTACACCGATCCCCTCTCTTCCCTTGCTTCCTCTGGTGATCAGTTCTTCGCCCTGCAGATCAGGATCTCTGAGCAGATCTCGAATTACCTCTGCAGCATGGAGTATCTCGATCAAGCGAGCCCAGTGGGAGTGCATAGTGGAGTGATTGGGATGGGCTCCTGTGGTGGACCGAAAAAACTCCAGTTCCTTCTGGGCAAGAGGAGTGGGGATGAAGTCGCAGACATTCAGTCGTGCCAGCGGTCCTACCCGATACCATCCCCGTTCCGGGCCCAGGTGACGCAGGTACGGGAACTTCATATAACTCCAGTTTTTTACACCCTCTACAATATGGTCGGTATATTCTCTGTAATCCACATTGTTCAGGATCACCTTCCCATCGGCGTCAATGGCCCGCAGGACACCATGGTAAAGGTCCAGGCCCCCATCGCGACTCACCATACTTAAATGGCTGGTTCTATGGTGAGCAAAGGTGTCCAGCATCTCCCGGTTTTTCGTGAAGTAGTCATGAAAGAATTCCAGAGCCTCCAGCGCATTTTCCACCATCCGGTCCGGGTGCATGGATGGGTCACCTTTGTAAAAATAGTCCAGCTCCTGCTGGCTCATATTCTTATTGATGCCACCTGGAATGGCACCTGTGCCATGTATTTTCTTCCCTGCTGTGTATTTTATGATCTCCTGGCCGAATTTGCGCATTTGAATGCCTTTGCGTGCCAGCTCTCTGTTGGCGTCGGATACCCCCACGACATTCCGCATTGCTGGATTGCTTTCAATTCCAAAAAGCAGGTCTGGAGAAGCCAGATAGAAAAAGTGGAGAGCATGGGATTGAAAGACCTGACCATAATGCATGAGTCGTCGCATTTTCATGCCCGTGGGTGTGAGTTCACTCTGTTTTACGCCCACTACCATATCCAGTGCCTTGGCGGCCGCAAGGTGGTGGGAAACCGGACATATTCCGCATAATCTTTGGACAAGGACAGGAGCTTCCCAGTAGGGACGGCCCTGCACGAATCTTTCGAAACCGCGAAATTCTACAATATGGAGTCGACTGCTGGCAATCTTGCCCGCATCATCCAGATGGATCGTAACTTTTCCATGGCCCTCCACTCGAGTGACCGGTTCGATGGTAATTTTCCTCGACATCTCTTTATTCTCCCGATCAATCGTACTTCAATAGCTCATATGGGATATCCAGCTCCAGCTCCTCATCTTTCAGAAGCGCCAGAAGGGCATGCCAGATTAGATCTGCCGATGGTGGACAGCCCGGCAGGAAGTGATCCACCTTCACAACTTCATGAAGGGGATACACCTTGTCCAGAAGGAGTGGCAATTCTTCATCCGAAGGAATGATCTGCTCCGGGTTATGTACGGTAGGACCATCCAGATAGGCTTCTCGTAAGCACTCTTCCACGGGAATGCTATTGCGCATGGCGGGTAATCCGCCCATAACAGCGCATTCCCCCATGGAGACCAGTATTTTGCATTGTTTACGAAACTCTTTCAGAATATGGATATTATCGCTGTTACAAGCCCCTCCCTCGATAATGCCAATGTCCACTCTGCCGTGAAATTCTTTGAAGTCCACCAGTGGAGATCGGGAAATTTGAACAATGTCAACTAGATCGATCAACCGTTCATCAATGTCGAGAAAAGACATATGGCATCCGAAGCATCCGGCAAGAGACGCCGTGGCAATCACGACTTTCTTTTTGTCTGTATCTGAAGCCTCGCTGTTTGGTGTTTCGTTCATATTCATCCTTTATATTGGCTGCGCGGACGCTTTTTCCCTTATGGTTGTGTAAGATCACTTCCAATGGGTGAATGGTCATATTTTCGTGTTCCCAGCGGCATGCGAAAGCCCTGCTCCTTCACGAGAATGGCTCCTACCGGACATATGTTCATGGCATGCTGCAATTCTTCTTCACTCATTTCTCTGAGAATGTGTTCATCCACCTGCACTTCCGTATATCGTCCTCTGCGATAAAAGGCAAATGTGTTTCTACCGCGGGAGTCCTGCAAACCACGGACACAGCGTTTGCAAAGAACGCATCGGTTGTGTTCCAGAAGAAGACGGCCCCCCGTGGGAGCTACACGGCGCACCGGGAAGTTGAAAGGGTATCGGGGGTGGGTCATCTGGAATCTGTAGGCCAGCGCCTGCAATTCACAGTTGCCGCTTTTTTCGCATGCGGGACAGAAGTGGTTCCCTTCCACAAACAGCAGTTCCACAATCATCTTTCGTTTCAGGTTGATTTCGGGTAGTTCGCTTTCCACCACCATGCCATCGGTTGCTGCTGTGGTGCAGGCTGTCAGAAAACGTCCGTTGACTTTAACGTTGCATATCCTGCATGACCCGTGGGGGTGGATGCCCGGAATAGAACAGAGGGAGGGAATGTAGATTCCATTCTCACGTGCTATATTCAGAATCGTGGTTTCGGGGGTACCCTGACACGCTTTTCCGTCAATGGTGATGGTGATTCGATCGGACATAGATTTACTCCCACACCGGTTCACGGTTTGCCAGTTTAGCTGCCCCTTCCGTAGCTTTTCCCAGATCAAAGCCTGTGTCGAACTGGCGAGAGCTGGAGATGAGGTTTTGATAGAGGTGCGGGAAGTTCTGGAGAGTGGTGATGATGGGGTTGGCCGTCGTTTGTCCCAGACCACACCTGTTCCAGCTCATGATGGAAGTCCACTCGCTCATATCGTTTAAATCTGATTCCACACCGTGGCCCGATAACAGTTTTTCCAGTTTGTTTTTTAACAACTGGGGCAGGGCTCTGCATGGTGTGCAGGATCCACAGGATTCTTCTATGAAAAAGTCAATGTAGTTCAGTACAATGTCTTTGAGAAGATTGCGGGATTGGTCAATGACAATTATGGCGCCGCCCGTAGCCAGATCGGTATAGCATAGTCGACGATGGAATTGATGGGGGGCAATGCATACACCTGAAGGGCCTCCCACCTGAACAGCCTGGGTGTTTTCCGCGCCAACCATTTTCAAAATTTCTTCGACACTCACTCCCCATTCCACTTCGTAAACACCGGGTCTGGCGCAATCGCCGGAAATGCTGAGGAGTTTGGTTCCACTGGATTCCGGTGTGCCCATGGAGATGTACCATTGGGGTCCTTTTTCTATAATCAGAGTTATGTCGCTCAACGTTTCTACGTTATTAACAACTGTGGGTTTCTGTAAATAGCCTTTCTGTACCGGGAAAGGTGGTCGATCCCGGGGTTCCCCCCTTTTGCCTTCGGCTGACTCGATCAATGCGGATTCTTCTCCACAGACATAGGCTCCCGCTCCCAGCTGTATCCGAATATCGAAATTGAAGCCGGATATTCCAGCTACATTGTTTCCCAGAAATCCTTCATTGTGGAAAAAATCAAGCCGGGATTTAAGGTATGGGAGAAGATAGCGATATTCTCTGCGAAGATATAGAATTCCCTGGTCGGCATCTATGGCGTATCCGGCAATCACCATTCCTTCCAGGACCAGATCCGGGAACTCGGTGAGCAGAACTCTATCCTTGAATGTTCCCGGTTCGCCTTCGTCCGCATTGCAAAAAACATATCGTTGTCTGGATTCATTTTTTCGGCAGGCGTCCCATTTCCTTGCTGTGGCAAAGCCAGCACCGCCCCGACCGCGTAGCCTTGACTGATCAATCATTTCAATGATTTGATCCGGAGTGCAGGATGCCAGTCTCTTTATGGAATCCCCGGTCGTATGTGCTCCGTCCAGAAGCGGACCACGTTTTTGAATCTGATTCATAACCATCGAGTTGATCAGGGGATTTCGATTCATGCCATCCCCCTCTTGATAGTGGGGAAATCGGCCTACACGGCCTGTGGAACGCAGGTAGCGGATCAATTCCCCGGCTTTTTCCGGAGTCAGCCTTGGAAAGATGAAGCCACCGATGAGTGCCGCAGGCTCTTGATCGCTCATGCCAATGCACGATGTATGTGCAAGGGCCAGCATTCCGTCGGGTGAAACCTGCCCGAATTTGCAATCCGCTGCCTGCTCCATGGCGGCTTCCACCTCCGCACCTCCGAACATCTTTGCTACGGCGCTGTTGTTCATGTAAATCGTATAACGTCCACCCGGCTCCGTGCGGAAAAGATGGTAGAACGATACAGTCTGGTGTACATCGGCTGTGGATATGCCAAGCCGCTCGGCTATAATGGGAAGTGTAGGAGCAGGGATAAACCGATACTCCATTTGCAGATCCTGTAAAATATCCAGAAGTCGCGAGGCATCGTTCTGGTATCGGTTGCAGATGGAGAATACAGTATCCTGCATGGAGGCTCCTCAAAACGTCGTATCGATTATTATACGAAATAAATGATCGTCAAGCTACCGTGAGAAATCTTTTTTTTCCCAATTCTCCGGCGGAGGGGAAATAGGAGATGGATCCCCATACATTAAAAGAGCCCCCGTCACACGGCGGAAGCCATTTTATCCATCATCTCCAGCAGAGTTTCGGCCTCGGCTACAGTTCCGGCGGTATCTGCTCTGTAACCCGCTTCTTTTCCCAGACGTTGCATCTGCATGGCAGCGATTGTGGAATCTCCTGTCACACGTATGACATGACGAACTCCTTGTTCTTTCAGAAAAAGCTGGGCCCTTTTGATCTCGGCTCCCGCCTCAGGGGAACCCGGTTTAAAAGTGGAGATGTCGTTGATTACATCGAATCCAGGTTTCATTTTGCGTCCGGCCGCAATCACGGCATCGGCTGCCATGCTCACCTCTTCCACCTTCATGAAGCCGGACAATGAGATGTACATTCGATTCTTTAATTCGCTGATTTTTACTTCATGCATACTAACTTCCCCTGCTTTTATTGGACGGTTTTTAACTTTCAGGATAAAGATAGATGCGCTGCTGAAACACAACAAGCAGTATTGCTGTGATCATCTGGATTTTTTTTCAGTCAATCAACTGACGTGCTGTTCAACCGGATGGGGTAGAAGCGATACCTTTATAATACAGATAGCAAAACAGGTTAGGCGGAATGATTTATACAACAAGCGAGTCGGCTGATCGTGCATCCATTACACTGGATTCGTTGGAAATATCATAGGATGAACCGCCATCTTCAAGAGAGAGAGAGTAGTATTTGCTGCCGTCGAAATGACGCACAGACTGAACAAAGTAGACTGTCAGTTCCTCGTGTTTTCCTTTTACGCGAATAGTGAACGGTTCATCGGTGGTT
>JBNLFC010000016.1:0-17351 GCA_050305335.1 Leptospirales bacterium | reverse complement strand
ACCTGATGCCTGCCCGGTAGCAGTCATCTCCACTGCTCTTTTATGAAAACGATTGGCACGAAAATGAAGAATGATTGCCGGCGTAAGAGTTCCTAACCCGACCAGTAAAAATAAACCCCCGGCAAATCTGGCAGTGCTGGCGTTGCTGCTTGCTGTGTCCCCACTGCTACCCTCTGAAGCTGAAAGAGGTAACATAAGTGAGTTGAGTGTGGGATCCGCCGAAAAGTTCGTATAGTAGAGTAAAAAGTAAAGACCACTATTCTTATTGTGCCTTGATGCAGTTTTATCATAATTCGTTGCCTGACTGTACTGGGAAGCTGAAACTCCCAGAGAAACCAGGGCAATACTGCCAAAAATGATGCTACCTACTCTATTCTTGCTCCCTTTGCGATGCCAGTCGGCAGCGGTATAGTCCTCTTCACCACCTCTCCGACCTCTGATTCCTGGATCATCGTCTACGGTAGCCTGGGAATCGTCCCCTTTTTTCATAGACTCCACTTCGGTCTTTTTGTAAACAAAGCTTTTCCCGTCTCTTGTGGTGATTACTACACTGTCTCCTGTTACAGCCGCTGTAACTTTTTCGTATACCTGTCCGTTCTTTAATTTTACAGTGTCGTTAAAGTTTCTAACGGTTTCGGTTCGCTGCCGTCTTCTCGGTCTTGCACTGAGGGGAAGCGAACTCAAAATAAACGCTGATATAAGTAACATGGCTAAAAATCGATATCTCACATTTTCCTCCTGATGTCCATGGGAGCATCGGCTATTGAACTGGATATATTGGTAGAACATCCACAATTGTAAACAATCAAAAAAAGCTCTCCTGAAAAAAACTTTTCACTCGTCAGTCCATTCTAATGTCAGGATCTGGCGGACAGGATTGCAACATCTTGACAGGCTCCAATCTCCGGGCTATCCTGGCTGTAGCTATGAGAAATACGATCGAAGTTGATGGAGTCACCATCCATCTGGCACGTCCCGACCAGATCGAAACCAACTGGGTTGGAAACATGGATGTGCTCAATCAGTTACTGGCCTGCTGGATTGTAATCCACCCGGAGGACCTTCCCCTCAACCCTCGCCTTGTGGGAAGACCCGGTGTAGGCAAAACCACCCTCGCAGCAGCGGCGGCAAAAAAACTGGAAAGACCCACATATATATTTCAGGCCACCATGGATACCCGTCCCGAGGATCTTCTGATTTCACCTGTGATTGCCGAAGGCAATAAAATAAAATATGTCGCCTCTTCCCTTGTGACTGCTATGATCGAGGGGGGGGTTGCCATTCTCGACGAAGGAAACCGCATGGGAGAAAAATCATGGGCTTCACTGGCTCCTCTGCTGGATCACAGAAGGTACGTAGAGTCCATCGTTGCAGGTGTGAAGATTAAAGCTCATCCCCAATTTCGTTTCGCAACAACCATGAATGAAGATTCGTCTACATACGAAATACCAGAATACATTCAGAGTCGCTTGCAACCTCAAATTTACATTGATTTTGCTGATGCAAACGAAGAGAAAGAGATACTCAGAGCCAACATGCCTTATTCACCGGAAGAAGTAGTGGAATATGTAGTCAATTTTTTACAGAAGTCCCACGCCAATGACGAACCCTACTCGGTAAGAGATGGCATAAACATCACCCGGATGGTATTAAAACTCGGCGTTTCCAGGAACGTTTATGAATCCGGAGAAAAACTAACCGAACAAACATTAAACGAAGGAAAACTAAGAGAGCTTATGCACGACGCAGTCATGGGCATTCTTGGTGATGATGCGTTGAGGTATTTGAACTGAGAGCGGATTATGATACGCGCTCTATCAAGTTGTGGGAAAACAACCTGTTCCATATTACCGGGAGATCTGAATGGCTCACTTCCTTGACTACATGTGGCAGCTCTGGCTGGCATTGGGTCTTTTTCTGGTAATTCTTGAATTTTTTGTACCGGGACTCGTAGCCCTTTTCCTTGGCATTGCCGCAATCATTCTTGCCCCTATCGTTTACATGGGAATGCTTCCGGACCCTGCCATGCAGATCTTTGTCTGGGCTCTTTTAAGCGCATTTTTGGTTCTCACACTGAGAAGCGCTGTTGCCCGGTGGTTTCCTTCCCTGGAGGGGAAAGGCTATCTCTCTCTGGACGAAGAGTGGCGCGGTCGGGAAGTGGAAGTAATCGAAACGGTCACCCCTGACTCATCGGAAGGACGGGTACGCTTTCAGGGCACCACCTGGATTGCAGTGAGTTCGGACAGAAACATCGAAAAAGGTGAGAAGGCTCTCATCGTCATGCGAGATAATCTGACCTTGATCGTAGAAAGTCAAAACAATAGATCCACAGAATAGATTGGACTAACTCATCTTTAATTTGAAAAACTTGTTTACTTTTCATAGAAGCATATACACCCTGCTTGATATTGAAATGAAATTTGCTGGAGCGGTTTATGCTTTTTTTTATAGCGTCAGGTTTCTTAGTACTCCTGTTTATTGTTTTGAAAACATTTCGAGTGGTTCCTCAGCAAACTGTCTTTGTCAGGGAAAGATTAGGAAGCTATAAAGGCAATATGCTTGCGGGATTTCATTTCATGATACCCTTTATAGACCGTGTTGCCTACCGGCATACGCTGAAAGAAGAAGTAATCGACGTTCCACCGCAGATCTGTATCACCAAAGACAATGTTCAGGTCGAAGTGGACGGTGTGCTCTATATCAAGGTTATGGATCCATACAAAGCAAGTTATGGAATCAACGATTATCGATTTGCCTCCATCCAACTTGCTCAAACCAATATGCGTTCCGAAATAGGTCGCCTGGACCTGGACCATACATTTGTGGAACGTGAAACCATCAATGACAATGTCGTAAAAGCACTGGACCTTGCCAGCGAGCCCTGGGGCGTCAAAGTTACCAGATACGAGATAAAGAACATTGTTCCACCAGCCTCAGTGATCCACACCATGGAACAACAAATGAGAGCGGAGCGGGAAAAGCGGGCTGAAATTGCCCATTCCGAAGGGGAAAGAACGGCATTGGTCAACCTTTCCGAAAGTGAAAAAATCGAGGCCATAAATCTTTCCGAAGGGGAAAAGATGAGAACCATCAACGAAGCCGACGGAAAAGCAAAGGCCATTGAACTGGTGGCAGAGGCAACGGCTGATGCACTGAAACTGGTCGCCCATTCTCTCACGGTTCCAGGTGGAAACGACGCCATGAAGCTTCGCGTTGCAGGTGAATTTATCAAACGCTTTGGCAATGTTCTGGAGAGTGCTGAAACATCCGTAGTACCTGTGGGACTTGCAAAGATTATGGGTACCTTCCAGGGATTGGGAGAACTCCTCGGTGCAGGCGGTGACACCATTGCACGGCAATCGGGTGAGGTTCCAGGAGGACCGAAATAGCCCTGCTGTTCAAACCCTGGCTATCTGTCTCCAGCTCAACAATAGAAAAAGGAAAAGTAATATGGAAACATTGAACATCATCGGCGGTCTGTTTTTTCTCTTAGTGGCTATCATTATCATCATCAAAACGGCTCTGGCTGTGCGCATAGTGCCGGCCCAGGAAGTCTACCTTGTGGAACGGCTGGGTAAATACCACAAAACTCTCTATGCCGGCTTTCATCTTCTTCTACCGTTCATTGATCGCGTGGCATACAAACTATCCCTCAAGGAAGAGGCGCTGGATGTTCCAGAGCAGGTCTGTATTACGCGAGATAATGTGCAGGTCCGGGTAGATGGTGTGGTCTACATGAAGGTTTCAGAGCCTGAAAAGGCTGCGTACAATGTTTCCAATTATCACTATGCGCTGATTCAGCTTGCTCAAACCACAATGAGGTCTCTCTTCGGCCACCTGGATCTCGATAAAACTTTCGAAGAGAGGGACTCTCTCAACGCCAAAATTGTTTCCGTGGTGGACCAGGCCGCCGAACCCTGGGGCATCAATATACTTCGTTATGAAATCCAGAACATCACACCACCCGACTCCGTAATCAAATCCATGGAAAGACAGATGACTGCAGAAAGAGAAAAGCGTGCTACCATCGCAAGATCCGAGGGAGAAAAGCAGTCACGCATCAACAGATCCGAAGGTCATAAGCAGGAGTTGATCAACAAATCCGAAGGTGAAAAGACGCGCAGGATCAATGAAGCAGAAGGTGAAGCCAGTGAAATTCGAGCCATTGCAAAGGCCACGGCCGAAAGTATCTTAAAAGTGGGCGCTTCTATCAATACCAATGGAGGACAGGACGCTATGTATCTAAGCCTCTATCAAAACTTCCTGGAAAAACTGGAGAATCTTGCCAGTGAAAAAACAAAGGTCGTTCTGCCACTGGATCTGAGTAACCCCGAAGATATGTTGAAAGGGATTCGATCCATGAAGTTGAAATGAATCGAAAATCAATCAGGAATGATCCATGTCAGAGAAAATCGAAAAGAATCTAGATTATATTCGTAAACGCAAAAAGCTTTCTGGTTTCTTTTTCGAAAGTGCCCTCCCCAATGAGTATCTTGTAGAAGTTGGAAAAAGAAATGTAAAACCCATTCTGGGTGGGCGTAGATTCAGAATCTTTCGCCGGTTTATCCGTGTTCCGGCTTATGTGCAGACTCTCCACTTTATAACTGATAACGCAAACGTGGATTTCCAGGGCATTGGTATAGAAGGGTATGCAAGCTGGCGTATTAATCCTGATTCTCCCGAAATGGCCATACGCACTCTGGATTTTTTTGATGAAGACGACCCCATGGCTCGCACAAACGAAGAGCTTAAAACAATCTGTGTGGAAGCGGTTCGACATGTGATTGCCAATATGACCATTGATGACGCTCTGAAAAAGAAGGACGAAATTGGTGATAATCTTAAAAATCAGCTAAAAAGCATCGAAACCAAATGGGGCATCCTTTTTGATCAGGTAGGAATTGAAAAAGTTCGCGTGATGTCTGCATCTCTGTTTGAAAATCTTCAGGCGCAGTACAGAAACAGCCTGAGGTTGGAGGTTGAAAAAAAACGCATCGATACAGATCGGCAGATAGCTGGAGAAGAAAACAACCTTCGTGAAAAGACTGAAACAGAAACACAAGAAACAGAGAAAAGACTCTCACTGCAGAGAATCAGCAACGATTCCAGCGTAAAATCCACCGACCTGGAAGAAAAAGCACGGATAGCTAATCGCGAACGAGAGATTCAGGAGGACAATTATCGAAAAGAAGCTGAATTTCGTATGTCACAGCAGCAGATTGAATTTGACCTGAATGAAAAAAAGAACAGGCTGGACCTTGAGCTTTCCACGTTGGAACAGAGCTTGGTCGAAAGCAATAGAGCAGTGGAGACGGTCAGAGCGGATATCGAACGCAAGAAACTTGAAGTGGAAAAAATCCGCCATGAAATCCAGCAATCATTTACAAAAGAGTTTCTTGCGCACAATCTCATCGATCGACTTCCAGAGATTTATGAAAATCTTAAGATTGATAACTACACTGTTCTCGATGGCGGAGGAGAGAACGGTATCAGTCCGGTGGGCAGACTCTTTGCTGAAGTAGCATCCCTTCTTAAACAGACAGGTTTTGACATAAAGGGAAAGGAAAACGACGCTCCCCGGGAAGGGAAAAAGGGATCATCTCTATAGCCTTTAGCCAGATGTTGTTTTGCGCCAGAACGAACTGGTAGACTGCTAGAAAAAGCTGCCCGGGCCTCTTCGAATAATCTGTTACTGTAACTTTTTTTACCGATATCTTTCCTTTTACCGATAGGCGACAGGTTTTGTAAAACCGTTGCCTGAAGCTGAGGCCCCCATGTCTTTCAGCGTTTCAAGATTCCGCCGCACCTCTTCCCGGATCTCGACCATATTTAGATATTTGCCGGGACAATGAGTCTGCCATACCTCACGGTGGCCCACTATGCGTTCGGGAGGAATGGAGTACTCTCTGGAAAGCCTGGTCAGGAGTTGAACCAGTGCCTCTCGCTGCAGATCTGGCACAGGATGTTTATCAAAGTTGCCTACCATTACAACCGCAATGCCGAAATAGTTTACATAACTTATCTTTGTAGAGTAGTTGATGCTTCGCTCTTTCCAGAGATTGCTCTCCTCTACCTGACCCACGGAGGTGTTTCCGTTGCCGTTATCCACTACAAAATGATAGGCAATGTCAGGCCAATCATGTTCTTCCATATGCATGCGACGGTAATACTCCAGATCGCCTACGTCGGACGCCGTGTGATGAACGATAATATATCGCCACCTCTCCTCTCTCCACCAGTGGCGCGCGCCCAGAGTCACTAAAATGGTAGCTAAAGAAATTAACGCAAAGCGCAGAAGCTTTCTTGTATCTACCTTTCTGGTTTGTCTACCATGGTTTTGAGAGGCCGATGGAATGTTCCTTTTTGTTTGTTTTTCAAAATGGGAAAACACAGGCCAGAATACTTCAGAATTCATTCCAGATCGTCTCTTGCTTTAAATGAATTCTCAACGCAAATATTGATCAAGGAAGCATCTCTATATAATTCTGATGCAACCATTTCTCGGTCAGGTTATTATAAAAAAAAGAAAACGGTCTATCGATGGCACCACCGCTCATATTGAACATGATGCCGGGAGAAGATAGATCACATATTATCCTGAAAGATGGTGCCACAAAATAGCGAGTACCCGATGAGTTTGCAAATTGAGTCATGAGAACGGATGCTCTACTACCGGAAAGCACATAGTCTCCTCTATCCACTCGCAAAAACCGGGGCAATTTCTTACTCAACAAGGAATTTCGCAAAAAGAAGCGATTGCTGCCTCCCCAGCTCTTGAGAGAGCTGCTCAGGATTCGGGAGGCCACCGATCGAACCAACTGGTCTCGATTCCCGTCCCGAAACCATGGGGAATACTGCGATAACAGAATTCGATCAAGTCTTTCAAAATGACTCAATCGGAACGACTCCGAAACAAGGTCTTTTCCATTAATCTGGGAGGGATTCTGTTCGAATATTTCTCTGTGTAATTCATCGAGGAATTTTTCGAATAAGAAAGCTCCTCTGGATCGGTAGGAGTAATGGCAATCCCAGTTCTTCAGAATCACGCCCTGTTCAGTGTCTGGTAAATCATTGCCAATGTTTCGCAAATACTCTTCCGCTTGATATGACAGATCGTCATATTGCCAGGAGGCCAGTTCGGTGATATTCACTTTTCTTGAATTTTTTACAAGGTCATTGAGTCTTTCATACCTGTAAGAGGAGTAACCGGATTGATCCATTCCGTTTTTTGTTAAGACCGGCAGCGCATTGTCTGCAGAAACCAGGTAACGATCCCGTGGATTTGATTTATGAAAAAGGCTTTTGGCAGGATAAAACCCTTTCCAATCATATTGACCATCCCACCCCGGAAAGGGAAAACTGGTGACATTTTCCTGTTTTCTTTTGGGAATCCAGCCCGACTGCTGTATGGCGATGTTTTCACATGCATCGCCCAGACTCCAGAGCCACGAGAACTCTACTCCATTCACCAGAGCCGAAAGCTCTTCCACACTCTGGCAATTCATCAGCCCGAACATCGCCGTTATGGCTCCCGCACCAGCATTGCGGTTTCCGCTCCATCGTTCCGTCAGATACCGACCGGCTCTAAATGGGTTCCCCATGAGGACACCATGTTCGTTTTCAAAAAACGTAACGGTATAGTTTTTCCTATTTTTTCTTCGAATCGTTTCATAACGTTCAAAAAAACGAGCCCATTCGGTCTTCGTTTTGCTGCTACGCCGACACTTCCCCTCCCTGCACTCTTCGACCCAGAGATCAATCGTATCGGCATGGGACAAAGAAAGATTCCAGAATGCATCATTGTTGCGACCGGAGATAATCCCGGGAATTCCAGGGATGCTCATACCCATCATATACCGGCTTTCCCCATGGAGTACAATGGGCTGCCATGCAGCAGGCAACCGATTCATAATTGTATGAACATCGTATGCCAGCATGGCTTTTCCGGTTTCACTTCGTTTCCCATTAATCATCACAGAATTTGCACTGAAGAGAATGGGTAAAAACGAAACCTGGGGAAGCGAAAGAATATCAAAAAAAGCATTCTCCATTCCCACCGAAGAGATGAGGGAATCATCCAGCCCTTTTATATTTCCCCGGGAAAAAGCTTCCAGATGTGCGTCACTGTAGCCGGTTCTGGCCATTTTTATAAGAGTATATTTAAAGGAGAGTTGATTCTGGTGCGATGCGAGATAATTCATCAATCGCATGAACATCAGGGAGTCTTCCATACGCCATGGTTGAGGATGATGATTGATGAAGCGAAATTCGTGAGGTATGTAGCCCGACATTGCATGGTTGATACCATCGCAATACGCAAAGGCCAATTTTCTGGTTTCCACGGGCAACTCCGCAATGACATGGGGGGCATCTCCGCGGCTATTGATTCTTCGAAAAAAGATGTCGGAATGGAGCGATGAATCGGTCGCCTCGATCAGCTCGGAAAGTCGCCCTTCGCCCGTAATGCGGCCGAGAAGCATCTGGGAAGAGCGATCCATGTATTGCATATAGCCCTGAGCAAAAAAAAGATCCCCGTTGGTGGTGGCATGGACATGAGGAATCCCTGCTGAATCCCTTTGAATGGTAATCATGCCATCTCTCTGTAGTTTGATCTCTTCCATATGGAACCTTTGAAGACTCAAAGACACTCCTGCGAAATGCCCGATGCGTAGTCATGAGCAAGAGAACGCAATGCATCAACTCCTGGAAAAGAACCCTGCGGCAATATAGCTTCAGGGGATCTTTCATAAAGCGCAACCCACTCTTTCAACAGGTGGGAAGATACAGGCCGGTAAGACCAGTGCCAGCGCTCTTCCATATAGCCTTTACTCCTGCCAGCAGTGTAGGGCTGGCAAAATCCGTAACGTTTTCCATTCTGAACAAGCCAGTTGTAGAGAACTTTCCCCTTTCCAGTTTTGTAATAACTGTTTGTCAGCACATTCAAGTCGAAATCCGTGCCCCAGTGGTGTCGCGATGTTCCTGGCATAGAGGAATAGAGCAAGATCACCTTTCCCCTCTGAAATGGATCGGGGGTGCTTATATTCAGCTTCTTGCCATTGACACGCGTTATTCCGTTCCATTTATTGCTCCAGATTCTGGATTGATCGGCAAAATTCCTGGTAGAGCTTTGAACCCAGAATGGCTCTGTGGGGTGTTCTTTATGAAAATCGGTGAAGAGCCGCAGTAGCGCCCGGGCAGCGTCTCCGCGCAGGTACTGCTTTCGCTTCACAGGAATTCCCAGCTCTCCCAGAGAGACAAAGAGTGGATTTTTTTGCGGGGTAAAGTGCCCTGTAATATACTGATTCATGGGAATACCGCCCGTTTCCATCTCGGAAACCTGACGGGACCACACATTGCAGCTCGTAAAAGCACCCACAGCAAAGAAAAAGAGGAAAATACCCGGGGCTTTTAGACAGAGGTTGCGCCGGTAAGCTCTTCTCGCCGGATTGTGGAATGCAGGGAAAATATTCAGGCGAATCTTCACTGTGAAAACCTTCTCCGAATGCGTTTGAGCAATAAATACTTTAGTTCTGTAAATTATTCTGTAACCGATGCATCCGTCTGTTTTTTAACCTGACAGATTTATGAAAAACCGTCAATCTCGATTCCGGCATGTATTGGCCAGAAATCACCGGCCGGCGGAGTCTTGAAACGATCCTGCCGCATGAAATATGGCGTTTTCAAAACAAATTTCCATTGAATAAAATTCGTCCCATCGCCAATGATTGATATGTAATCCAAAAAGTGCCGTTATGGCTCAAGGAGTTCAATAGATGAATAAAAATCACGTAATGGCATCTATAGTAATATCGGCGTTACTGTTGTCTACTGCCGGCTGCGATGAGATGAACCAGGATGGTGGTGCTGCTAAGCCGGCAAATAATGTGACAGCTTCCGGTGATGATGTTCAAAAAGGGTATGAAATTTACAAACAAAACGCCTGTGACGGATGCCATGGCGAGACAGGCCACGGTGATGGTCCCGTTGGCCAGGCACTCACACCCAAACCCAGAAATTTCCATGATAAAGGCTCTTACAAACAGGGAACAGCTTTTGAGAATATCGTAAAAACAATAGAAACCGGCATTCCCGGGACAGCTATGGTGGCCTATCCACAGATACCGCTGCATGACAGACAGCTTATTGCACGCTTCATCATTTCACTCCAGGATGGAAAGTAAAGCCATTGGACTTTTCTTTTGCCCGCAGTGACTCATTTACTAAGAACTCATCTCACAACGATGAGTTCTTAGTATCACGATACTGTCTTACGGTTGAGTAGATCATACCCATGATTGCTATCATTCCTCCCAGCATTTCCCTCCCGGCAGGAAAATTCTGCCAGATGATACTCGCATAGATGGTTGCGAAAACGGGTTCCAGAGTAAATATGATAGAGGCACGCACTGGCGTGGTAAAATGCTGATAACGATTCTGTAAGAAAAGAGCAAGAAATGTTCCCAGTGGGCCCAGATACACGAGAAGAAGCGCAAGATGCCAGTCGGTGTGTACAGGGCTTTCTGAAATGAAAGACGCAACCAGAAAGGAAAGCAAAGCCGCAATCGCTGTTTGCACAAAAAGAAGCGTAGGCAGGTGAGAACTTTCAGTAAAAGGGTCCAGCAATACAATGTAGAGAGCAAATAATATTGCGCACAAAAGAGTATAAAAGTCCCCCCACTGCCATCCCGACAGATCCGGTGCCAGTAATAGATACATGCCCGAAACAATTAGAATGAGCGCCACAATGCTTCCACGTCCCGGGCGGCGACGCAGCACAATCCATTGAATGGGAGGAGTGAAGAGAATTAGAAGCTGAGTGATGAAAGCAGATCGAGAGGGAGAGGTGGTCTGGAGTCCTATGGTCTGTAAAGAAAAAGCGAGAAACATCACAGCTCCCAGAACCAGTCCCTTTCGAAAACCATCCCATGTGGGAAGCTCTTTTTTCATGGGAAAATAGAGGCCAAAAAGTATAGAAGCAATTAAAAAGCGCAGAGCAACCAGATAGAATGGGGATGTATGTTCGAGCCCCATCTTGAGCGCGGAAAAGGTCCCCCCCCAGATCATGGTCGCCAGAATGAGCATAAGTTCAGCGTGATATCGTTTTATTCCGGCCTGCATGTTGAATGTAAGCTCCGCACCTCCCCGAGAAGAGAGTCAAATGACCCAAAAAGAGGCCAATTCAGTCAATGGAGTCCTTTGACCCATTGCTTTTTCTATCTATCCAGGTCAATAATTTATCCTGCGGCAGCGCTGAGAAGAATCTCTTTCATAGCGCCTGGCCGCTTATAAAAAAAGGGAGCAATCTATATGAAACTTAACAAAAAAGCTATATTTTTTGTGTTTGGAACAACGTTGTCAGTGGTGGTTTCCGGTCTAATCTTCGCAGAGGGAAATCAAGCTGTCACCGGTTCCATTGAGTACACCGCGTCTTCACCTATGGCAACATGGAGCGGGAAAAATGGGAGCATGAACGGCTCTATTTCATTATCTCCACCGGCCGGCAAAGTCTGCATAAAACAATCGGAATGGAATTCGAAAAACGCAAAGCGGGACGCTCATACAAAAGATATGTTTCAGGTGGGAACATTCCCCGAGGCCTGTTTTGTTCCGGAGAAAGTAGAAGGAAACTTGAGCAACGGATCCGTAGTCCTGCATGGCATTTTGACTATGAACGGAGCAAAGCAAAACATCAGTGTAGCGGGGAACCTGCGGACGAACAATGGAAAGCTTCACTTCGAAGGAACAACTTCGTTGAAGCTAACCGATTACCAGATTACGCGACCGTCCATTATGGGCATTCAAGTAGAGGATCAAGTAAATATAAAAATCATAGCTGACGGAGGAAAACGATGAGCGACCAATTATCTCCAGAAGGAAAACTGCGGCGAATCAAGATGAAACGGATAACGGGAAACCGAAGACTTTTTCTCATCTTTTCTCTGGCAACGATGATGCTTCCCGTCTTTTATCTTCTTGCAGATGGGAACGAACTGCTTGTATGGATACGTTATGACGCTGAGAAAAAAAGCGTCTCAGTTTCCGGTGGTAATATTGCACCGCCCGCCGGTGCCACACCTGGCCAATATTACGAGGTAAAAAGAGGTTATCTGAAACAGGAGAAGCAGTGGCGCTCGCCTCTGGATCTCATCAAATCTTTTGCTGTGGCGAAAAAAGGTCGCGTGGAGTTCAGTCATGAACGCCATTTTGCCGCTCTTGATAAAAAAACATGCAATGTCTGTCATGAGGAAGCCACTGGATTGGGATCGGGCAACAATTATCCATCACTGGCACCATCCGGCAAATTAGAGTCACACAACGCGAAATCATCGGGGCGTTTTTGCGCCAGATGTCATGATGGTAAAAAAACCATGGCAGAGGTGGCTGAAGGAAACCCGGTAGATGGGAAGGCGGTCATCTTCACTGCCCACGGAAACTCCAGAGATAAATCCTGTAGCCGATGTCATGCACCGGCCAACCATGGAGTGGATTACACTTCACGCCATGGAGAAGTTGCCGAAAACTCCGGAAGCAGCCAATGCATTGAGTGTCACAGGGGAAGCGATGCCAGAACCTCCAGAGATGCTACTCAAGCAGCACGCTACCGAGAAGCTCAACTGGCTCTCATTCAAAATCCGGAAAACAAACAAGCAGTGGAAACGGTTCTCTCCAATAACTTTTGCGTCTACTGCCACAACAGCGACCAGAAGGCATGGCGAGAAACGAAGAGATCTCGCTATGGCAAAGACGAATATCGTCGGCGAGGATACGAACACGATGATGACGATTGAGGAAAACTCACTCCTTGCTCCCTGACAGTTGCGTTGATTACGACACTCTCCAGCCCTTGCTGGAGAGTCTAATTTTCACGCCTCTTCCGCAGCAGCCAGGGTCCTTGTGCCCGTGCGATAAGCAAGCACCGCACCTCTGGCGTCCAGAGCCACCAGAAATGCAAGAACAAAGAGAATTACGGCAATGAATCCCAATAGATAATTTGGCTTCACCAGCAGGTGATGGTACGCCTGCCATGCAAGAGCGGTCATGGTTGTGATGATCATAAAAATAGCAGGTATGAGCGTATAGCGTGATGGTCTGCGAACACCCACCAGATAAGCCGAAATCACCAGAAGCGCCAGTGCGGCGATCATCTGATTGGCTGCCGCAAAAATGGGCCAGAGCGCGGTAAAAGTTCCTGAAGTAGTAATGAGAAAGGCTGGAACCACCGCAGCAGTGGAAGCGACATATCGGTTACGAAAAAGAGGCACGCCATCGCTCAAAAGCTCCGTTGTGACAAAACGGGTGAGCCGGACAGTAGTGTCCAGGGTGGTCATAACAAAGGCATTGAGCATGGTCATTCCCAGAATCACTCCCGCAGAGCCAAAGAACACCTCTGTAAAACGACCATAACCGGCTCCAAATGCCACAATGGGACTCTGCTTTAAAAGCCCCTGAAAGACAAGCTCGGATCCGGCCGGTTCCGTACCTGCCCAGTAGAGCCCCGCACTCACGGAAAGAAGCGCAATCACCGCCACAAAGCCTTCCATAATCATTCCACCATATCCGATGGGACGGGCATGTTTTTCCAGGTCCAGCTGTTTAGATGTGGTACCACTTGCAACCATGGAGTGAAAGCCACTGACCGCACCACACGCGATGAGAATGAAAAGCATAGGGAAGAGTGGACCAGCATCGTTCAAACCGGAGAAGCCTGTGAAAACAGGAGTAGTGATGGGAAAGTTTGTAAAAAGCAGCCCAAAAAAACCGGCAAGCATGCCCACAACAAGAATCCAGTTTGCCAGATAATCCCTGGGTTGGAGAAGAATCCAGACAGGCAACACCGAAGCCAGCCAACCGTAGAGAGCCAGAATCACATACCAGAGCATGAGAACCGTAGCTTTCTCCCCCGGTAAAACCACGGGAAGAGCGGTTCCATAATAGATCAAAAGAGCAAGACCGATCAACGCCAGTATAGTTCCCATCCAGAGGGGAAAACGAAAGCGATAGATCATGATTCCGAACACCGAAGCAAGAGGAATGAGCCCCAGACCAGGAAGCACAATCTCAGGCCGTGCCACAAAGGAGCGAGCCGCCACATCGATAAAAACAGCAATCACCAGAACCAGCGCAAACCAGATGAAGAGCTGAAACAAAAGCCATGACCTTTTTCCAATAACGCTTCTTGCCGCATCGGAAATGCTTTTTCCTTCGAAGCGAAGGGAAATGGTCAGAGATAGGTAGTCGTGAACAGCGCCTATAAAAACACTACCGATCAAGATCCAGATGAGCCCTGCCAGCCAGCCAAAGGCCGCGGCCGCGATAATGGGCCCGATAATCGGTCCCGCACCGGCGATGGACGAGAAGTGGTGACCGAAGAGCACAAAGGGATTGGCCGGATAATAGTCCACACCATCATTTTTCGCATGGGCAGGAGTAGGCCGCTCATTGCGAGGTTGAACCAGTTTTTTTTCAATGAATCTACCGTAAAAGCGATATCCAAGAAAAAGCCAGATACCGGAAAAAATAGCGATCAAGGCACTGCTCATAGGAAACCTGCTGAGGGAGAGAGAGGAACTCCCCCTTTTTTTCAATCAAGAAAGAGAGGGCAAATTGGTCAATAGAAACTGGCTTAAGACCTGTGCGCTCCAATGAGTACCTGAATGTCTTCCAGTAGAGATTGCAAATCCTCTTCATGCTGCACTTCGTCAGCCAGAATGGAGCTGGCCATATCGTAAGTGACCACATCTTTATGGAATGTCGTTTCAATTAGAGTTGAGTAAGTTTGGATGGCGCACTGCTCTCCCCTCACAGCCTGGTCCAGAACAGCCTGAACATCGGGAGCTTCCGGCGCCTCGTAGGAGCAGTTGGCCATTTCGATCCAGCGGGATGGGTGGAGAAGTGGAGTTCCGCCCAGCTGGATGATGCGATCCGCAACCATGGTCGCATGACGCAACTCGTCAGCCATATGCTGCACCAACTCTGCAATGACAGCATCTTTCATAGGCCCCCTGACAACCTTGGATTCGATAAAATACTGGTAATAGGCCAGCCATTCATCCGCGTAAGCCCTGTTCAACAGGTTGACCACCTCTTCCGCCTCTATACCTTTCAAAATCGATATGCCTTTTTTGCCCA
Source organism: Leptospirales bacterium (assembly GCA_050305335.1). Lineage (GTDB taxonomy): Bacteria > Spirochaetota > Leptospiria > Leptospirales > Leptonemataceae > JBNLFC01. Next base: position 2,222 of record JBNLFC010000016.1, on the reverse strand, counting down.
TACACCCTCCCTTTTTCGCACAATGTTGTTTAGATATAGAAGCAATTTCCAGAATTGTTTCTATGGGGGAATACACCCTGTATATGGATAGCATCCGGGGATTCCCGGGGCAACTGTTTTTAATCGGTACAGTGGCCAGATGGTCTTAGATCAGGGATAGAAAACGAAAAAAGCCAAGCCATAGAGATATGGTAAAAAGGGAGAGTAGAGTTGTGGCCACTACAATGGCCGCACTCAAATGTGAGTCACCGCCCATCTCTTTCGCCATGATGTGACTCACCACAGCCGTGGGAGAGGCTGCCAGAATTACCGTAGATACAATGATTTCTCTGCTCTCTTGCAGGAAAAAAAGGGCCAGAAAGATAAGAGTCGGGTAACCTGCTAATTTTAAAAAGGATACCACCATGGTAAGGTTCACCCTCTCCATGATGAAAGAGAAATCCAGCGAAAGCCCCACAGAAATGAGAGCCAGAGGCGCGGCAATGGAGCCTGTCATACTCAAAGCTCGATCCACGGGTACTGGAATGGGTAAGCGAAAAATAGACCAGAAAATCCCCAGAAGGGATGCGAGAATCAAGGGATTGAGAAGAACATCCTTGAGAATGCCTGTCCTGTAGCGTTTTCCCCTTCCTCCCCTCGTAGCCGAAAGAGTGAGAACAATGACTGCCAGAAGATTGTATAGCGGAACCGTTAAACCAATGAGGATGGAGACAGTAGCCATAATGGGCGAGTCGCTGCCAAAGAGGTTACTGATGATAGGCAACCCCAGAAAAACCATATTGCTGCGATAGGCCCCCTGGGAAATCACGCCGGGATCCGCACTATGGGACAGCCCGGAAACCAGATAGATGATGGTGGCCGTTAAAATGGAAACGGTATAAATTACGCCAATAGCTGAAAGAGGGAAAGAATTATAAAAATTTGACCTGGCAATGCTATGAAACAGGAGCGCGGGAACCGAGACATAAAATACAATACGGGTAATGCCTGCCGATGCTGAAGCATCCATTCCGGCAATTTTTCTCAGGAAAAAGCCCACACCAATCACCAGAAAAACGGGGGCAACGATAGAAAAGATTTCGTAAATGGTATCGAACATAGGAAAAAGAAGAGATGGCCACTCTGCCAGCGGAACGCTGCAGATGAAAGTGAAACTGAATTTTTTTTACTGTTCAACCGCAGAAATCCGAAATATCTAATAGTCATGGCCAGCATTCAGGAATACTGCACCATTCTCGGGGTAGCCCCGGGCGCCGGTCCTCTGGAGGTAAAGAGGGCATTTCGCAGTAAAATCAAGCAGTGCCATCCCGACAAATCTCATGCCAACCCCACACCCACCAGTGAACGCGCCCGACTGATCATAGAGGCCTACAACGCCCTGCGCAATGGCGTTCCTGCGGAATACTTCTACGGTGAGTATGTAAAAAGTGCAGCCAACAGCGAAAGTCCCCGCGGAAGAGGAGCAGCCTCACGGCCAACCCGGGGAACCTATCGCAGAGCCAACCCAGGGGCAGCCATTTTTCATGAGGTCTTCGGTGCTGACGGTGGCCGTATGTACCAGCGGCTGAGAGAGGCCATACTCAGGGACCCACGCAACCCCGAGCTTCGAAAGTGGGCCACTATACTTGGCATGGATATGGGTTACGGAAAAGCAGGGCCAGCCCCCCGTGCCCAGAAGCCACCCCGTCCCTCCCTGGCCCATGCCACGGAAGAAGACAAAGAGACCTACGAAGACGCGGAATATTCCCTCAGACAAGTGGTGAAAAGGTACAATCGCCAGCGGGCTCACAGAGGGCGCCGCCAATGGGCAGTGGAATATGTTCGTGATTTAAATCAAGTACTGATTCTCTTTCGCAATGTGGTCAACTACCATCCAACAGCATCCGCAGCAGCTCTCTATCGTATCAAAGAGATTCAAGAACTGGTGGTCTCGGTAAAAGCAACGATCCCCAGGTAGCAGAAATTGGGCTTGCCCACAGCTCCATTCATGGCTCTCCTGTTAGTATGAGTAGCCTCCAAAAAACCCGCGATACACCTCCGGAAACCGTCAGTCGCTCCTATCACTTTACAGGAATTCACCACACAGCACTGGCAACAGGAGACATGGAACGCACAGTCCACTTCTGGCGTGACCTGCTTTTGTGCCCTGTGGAAGCTACCCTGGGCAAGCCCGGCGAAAGACAATATTTTTTTAAAATTCATGACTCCAGTTACGTAGTTTT
>JBNLFC010000015.1:0-17352 GCA_050305335.1 Leptospirales bacterium | reverse complement strand
CAGCTTCTGACCCTGACTCCGCCTGAAATGACGGTTCTTGTAGGCGGCATGCGCGTTTTGCATACCAACTTCGGTCAGACCAAACATGGAGTATTTACGGATCGCCCGGAAACGCTCACCAATGACTTCTTTATGAACTTACTGGATATGTCCACTGTATGGAAAGCAGTCTCACCAGATCAGGAACTCTTCGAAGGTCAGGACCGCAAGACTGGCAAAGCGAAATGGACCGCGACCCGGGTGGATCTGATCTTCGGCTCCAACTCCGAGCTCCGCGCCCTGGCTGAAGTCTATGGCAGTCAAGACTCCGAGGAGAAGTTTGTCAAAGACTTCATAGCAGCCTGGACAAAGGTAATGAATCTGGATCGCTTTGATCTGGCCTGATACTGGCCAGAGGTTTGCAAAAAGGTATTCTGATGGGTTTCAACGTAGCTTGCAAGAGCCCATCAGAATTTCCAGAATAGAGGCAGGGGCCACCCTGTTACTCCTGACCGCAGCAAGAGGTTTCAGTGGGGAATTAACTTATCATTCCCTTCAGGCAAGAAGCATTCCCAATTGTTCAATCTCGGTAACGAGTGGATAACAGGATCTGTTTTTGCAAACATAAGCTGTGAATTTTCCATGCATCGGTTTGTATTCTTGAATATGCGGAGCGATTTTAAAAATCGGCGAATCATTGTCGTTGTCCGGGCGAAAAATTAAAATCCTGTGGGGCAGATACCGGCGATGGATTTCACGGATCATTCCCTCCGCACCGGTTGCTTCTCGATCGCCTGTAAGGACGATCTCCAGAAGACCATGAGCCAGGACGGGAAGCTGCGAAAGCAACATAGTATATCCGGTGGGATTCCCTTGCGCTTCCGTTGCTACAGACCGGGCGATGGAGCTTGCTTGCTCTTTCCACAGATCGTTACCTGTCAACGCATCCAGTTTCAGAAAATTCATAACCGCCACTGAGTTTCCCGAAGGAAGAGCAGCATCATAATACTCCCTGGTTCGCACGGGCAGGGTTTCTCCGTCTGCAGGTGTAAAAAAAAGCCCACCATGGGAACTGTCTTTGAAAAGAGAAATCATAGATTGGGAAAACGCCATGGCCTCTTCCAGATAGAACTCATTGAGAGTTACGTCATAGAGTTCCAGCAGCGCCCATACAAAAAAAGAGTAATCATCCAGTTTCCCTGTAATGGCCGCCTCCCCTGCCCGGTAGCGATGGAGGAGTCTACCTTCTCCTGACTTCATCTCCTTTAAAATAAAACGAGCAGCCTCTTCAGCTGCCTGAAGATACTTCGGTTCCTGAAGGATTTTGCTGCCCCGCGCCAGGGCTGCGATCATCAAGGCATTCCAATCAGTAAGGATTTTATCGTCTTTCTGAGGCCTGACTCTGCTTGCTCTTACCTCCAGGAGCTTGTCTCGAATGGCTGAAAGGTTCTCATTTTGTAGCTCTCCTATCCCTGTAAGATGCAATATATTAAGCCCGGTTTTTTTACGGGTAGATTCTTCATAATAGTTGCCTCCGGGTTCCGTGGAAAAGAGAGCTTTTGCGACTCTCGCCTCAGCTGAAGCAAGCAGCCTGTCCAGCTCTATCTCCTCCCAGAGGTAAAAGCTTCCCTCTTTGCCTTCACTATCCGCATCCTGGGCTGAATAGAAGGCTCCCACGGAAGCTCTCATCTCTCGCAACACATATGTGAAGATCTCATGTGCGACTTGCCCGAACAACGCCTCACCTGTAGCCTGGAACGTCTCCAGGTATGCTAGAGCCAGCAGTGCCTGGTCGTACAACATCTTTTCAAAATGGGGCACCAACCACTCCCTGTCCGTGGAATATCGATGAAAGCCGTATCCCAGCTGATCGAAAATTCCTCCTCTTCTCATATGACGCAACGTCTCTGTCACCATCTCCAGCGCTTCCCCGGTTCCGTTATATTTCCAGTAACGTAGCAAAAAAAGAAGATTATGGGCAGAGGGAAATTTTGGTGCAAACCCAAATCCACCGTACCTTACATCATAAGATCTCCGCAGGGTCAGATAAGCTTCATCCAGAAGTGATAGAGGAATATCGTCCGCGGTTTCCAGAGAAGAAGAGCTCTGCACAGCATCGATAATAGATTGTGCAGAACGTTCAATTTCATCCCTGCGATTCTTCCATAGGGAGATCACTTCGGGAAGAAGTTCTGTCATACCTGCCAGGTTCCCGCGATGTGTACGGGGGATATATGTGCCAGCAAAAAAAGGTTTCTTGTGCGGGGTCATGATGATGGTAAGAGGCCATCCTCCACGACCTGTCAACATCTGGCAGACGCTCATGTAGATGTTATCGATGTCTGGCCTTTCCTCACGGTCTACTTTAATGGCAATGAAGTGGTCGTTTAATAGGGCAGCCACACCAGAATCCTCAAAGGATTCATGAGCCATCACATGGCACCAGTGGCAGGTGGAGTAACCTATAGAAAGAAATACAGGTCTATCCAGTTCCGCTGCTTTTGCAAATGCCTCTTCGCTCCAGGGGTACCAGTCTACAGGATTATGAGCATGCTGAAGCAGATAAGGGCTTTTCTCCAGTCCAAGTCGGTTTTGCTTCTCCATGGCCGTTTCTCTTGCATCTCCCCGTAAACTTGAGTGACCTCAAAACTGACTGTTGCAGACACACCTGACAGCGAGTCAGGTAGTGTCATGACACGTCCTATTTTTTCAAAAGCGCAAATGCATGATTCCAGCTATTCTGTCGCAAGCCCGGAATACACCAGAGCATACAGAGCGGCTCAATGGCACGAGCAGCCTGCACACCGCCCATATCTTCCGGTGAAAATCCGAATTGCTCCAGAATGGATGCTACCTTTTTTTTCGCTTCGTCATGGTTGCCGCAATAAAACATAACCGGCTTCACAGATCCGAAATCGGGATTCACCATGTGAAAGCCACCAATCATATTAAAGGCCTTTACGAAGTGAGCCTCCGGATAGGCCGCCTGCAGATCCTCCATTAAGGAGCGATTCAAATTTGTAAAAAACTTCAGTACGCCGTTTTCCGGTGGCGCATCTTCAATGGGATTGGTGGGATCTATAATCGTTTTTCCTTTTAAGTGATCCACCCCTGCCAGCTTCAGTACCTCTTTCGCCACTTTTCCCTTCACAGCCAGTACCACAATTTCACCGAAGGAAGCAGCATCCGAAAAAGATCCGGCACTGAGTTTACCGTCTGATTTTGATATAAAATCGCTTAACTTTTTCGTATCCCGGGTTCCCATTTTTACCTGGTAACCGTGTTTGACAAAACCGGATGCCAGTGTTTGAGCCACGGTTCCCGATCCAAGCACTCCAATCTTTGTGGCCATGATCTCCTCCGTTAAAGTTTTCTTCTGGAAATGAGATTTAATCTCAATAGGAAAATAGCGATTTGCAGACTCAATGGAAAGAAAAATTGAAGGTTCTTCAAGATTTCAACTCAGCTAACCGTTGCCTGAAAAACTCATTTTCCCTTTATTACGGCAATCCTCTTGTTCTTTAATCCAGCGGAAAAGGCAAGAGCGGATTTCTTCCCTCTCTTCGCTTACCGTAAGCCAGTGCTTACTTTTTTCGAAAAAAGCCAGCTTTCGGAGTGTGGTAGCCGGTAAACGATTGCATAGTTCCTCTACGAAAGCAGGCTCCGAATAGTAATCATTGCACCCATGCATGATCAAAAGCGGAATAGAAAAGTCTGCAATGCGATAATTCAGATATTTTACAAAACGATATAGACCATGATTGTAACGAATGGAAGAAAACCGACAATAATAGGAATCTTTCTGAAGCAACTCCAGCAGATGTTCATTCTCTGCATAATGGGTGAAAGGCTTTTTGCTCCGCAAACGTAAATAGGGTAGAAAGAGGTTGAGCATATTGAAAAGAGCCCTCTTGAAGCGGCTCTGGAGTTGAGGTATGCGATACACACCGGGCATAAAAATGAGTCCCTTGACATCAAGGGGAATGAATTGCTCCATTAGACTGTAAAACGCCACACCGCTACCCGCGCTTTCACCGAGTATGTAGAGTGAATCGATATCGTATCGCGCGACAATGGTCTCAATGAAATGAACCAGCAAAGCCGGACCCTGTCGAAATAGATCGAAGTCTCCCCTTCGCCCGGAAGAGCGCCCCTGCCCCGGAGAGTCATATGCAAAAAGAGTATAGCGATCCTGATCACCAAACATCAAGGACCAGTATCCACTATGGGTATGTCTCCCGTGGATGAGTACAATACCAGTTTTCGATCGGGCAGACGAGTTTTGCACGGTAAAGAATATACGATACTTTTTAAATGTAAAAGAATTTTCTATTCTGTTATTAAACTCTGGCATCCGAATAAACTTCGGCAATCTTGCGCAAATCCGGAATAACTTTATGAAACGCCACCATTAAATCAGGATCAAAGTGTCCCTCCTCCTCCTCTATGACTCTCAGCGCTCCGTTAAAACTTAACGAACCTTTGTAGCAGCGCGGGGACATAAGGGCATCGAAAACATCGGCGATCGCAACAATACGACCTTCAATGGGAATATCATTGCCCTTCAGTCCGTAGGGGTAGCCCAGGCCATCCCACCTTTCATGGTGAGTAAGTGCGATCATACGCGCCACATGCATCAGATTGGGCCCGTGATTTCCAATGATTTCCGCCCCGATGATTGGATGCTTTTGCATAATCTTTTTTTCCTGCGCATTCAATTTCCCTGGCTTGAGCAAAATGGAATCCGGTATTCCAATTTTTCCTGTATCGTGCAATGGAGCTGTGTTAAAAATGTATTCCACTGCGCCAGAACCCAATCCATAGGAAATGGCAATCAGTCGCGCATAATGGGCCATTCGAAAGACATGTTTTCCTGTCTCGTTGTCACGGTATTCCACCGCGTGACCGAGATGACGCAAGATCTGTCTGCGGGAGGCAAGCAGTTCGTTGGTGCGCTTCAGTACCATATGCTCCAGTTCCCGGGCTTGATCGTAGAGGGCCAGGTGGGTTCGAACTCTGGAAAGTACGATAGGCGGACTGATCGGTCTTGCAATATAGTCCACGGCACCGAGAGCAAAGCCCCGTCTTTCATCCTCGACGGTGCTCATGGAAGTCAAAAAAATTATTGGAATGAGGCGACGATCAGGATTCGCCTTTACCCGTCTACAGATCTCAAGGCCTGAAAAACCTGGCATCACATTATTGAGTAAAATCAAGTCCGGCGGATTATCAGAAAAAACTACGTTTAACGCTTTCAATCCGTCAGTTAAAACCTCTGTACGATACTCACCCAGGAGGGTTTTAGTGAGTATCTCAATATCTTCCGCGCTATCGTCAACAATGAGAATCATCTGGTGTTTCAGTAAATCCACCATTCCAACCACCTGTCCATTGAAGCGCTTAACCTACTTTCCTCCCATGTTAGAGATTCAAGAAGCGACGATCCGGGACCGCACTGTTTACCATTCCTTACTTGATGCAAGTTACTCAAGAGTCCACAAGTCGGCGCTTTTTAGTTTCGCTAAAACGACGTTGATCGCCAGTTATTTTGGATAGGGATCATTCGTATGCGATGAACAGGCTGCTGAAAACAGCCTGTTCATTCGTTAATTGCAAGTGCGGATTCAATCCTTTTTTCGAGTAAGCAAAGGTTCTGTCCAGATGCGTCTGGAAGCAGGCTGGCTACTCATGCTTTTTCCATTTTTCTTATCGCCTCTATTCCCATGGTGATCCTGATCACCATGATCAACCTTGCTACGTTTTTCGTGTTCGGCAAAGTGATGACGATGGCGATGCCCCTCTTTTTTTATAGTAATCGTATCACTTCCTGTGACTCCCTGGCCATTGCGCAGCTTACCTGCCAGAGCAAGGCTTATTTGCTGACCATGGTGGAGGGCCTCCGATCCACCCAGAGCATCGATGAGATCGTCTGCAGGAAACTGCAGGATCAAGTCGTCAAAACCGTCACGATTTCCTGCATGGCAATGCTCCCTCTTTCTTCCCTGAAAGGGAACGGCCAGCCTGAGATCTCTGATTTTGATATGGCGCTGGTTTGCTCCTACACCGATCAATTCAACAGTTGCGGGATCAATGTCGGAAACGTTCAACTCCTGGGATCCCAGAATAGCCACCGGAAGCATCTTTCCTTTGCCATCGTGATCATATTCATGATGGCCAGAACCGTGGTGACGTTCATGCTTACGGTGATGTCGACTCACCACCAGATAGTTTTCACAATGGTGTGGTTCAATATCGATACCTGCCTCAATCTTTGCAGGCGCAACAGTAACAGGAGTTACCGTACTGTTGCCTGATCCATCGGTAACAGTAATGGAACCCACACCCTCCAGATCAGGATTGATCAGTTCCACAGTAAAATGAACCTCTCCATCCCCTGGAACAAATGGGGTCAGGGTTAGATTGAGATTGGAAGCATCGGAAGAGAGTTCAACAAAGTAGATCCCTGTATCCTCATCAATCAGATCATTTCCGTTCAGGTCCTCGCCATTATCCAGGATTCCATTGCCGTTCGCATCTTCGCTGGGCCGATTATCAGTGGCAACAACGTCAACTCCCGCAATCGAACCATCCAGAGGAGTCATAGCAACGATTGGAGGATTCTCATCTCCCACCGGATTGATGAATTGCAACTGAGCTCCGCCGGGATAAAGATACGAATCGTACGCATTGTAGCCTTCCACAGTGATTCCGTGAACACCAATGGAGGAGGTTGTGTGAGTTCCATCACTGATTGGAACGATAGCAACGGAAAAATCAGTACCATTGATAGGAGTGTATTCTCCGGCACCGATGGCGACATCATCAAGGGTTAGAGTACCAACATCGCTGTTTTCGGCAATGATGGTGACATAGTTGTACGCAAATTGATTTCCACCAACTGTAGAAAAGGTGTAATCGGAAAGATACTGCGCATAGGGAATCATATTACCCATGGCCGGATCTCCCAGCTCTCCCGTACCCTCTGGCTCGCCGGTCATAAATTGCGCTGCGAAAATTGGTTGATCGGCACTGAACTCATGGTTGCCGGTCAGTTTGCCTGTATCGAAATATTCACCTCTATTTATGGTCCTGATAAATGTTCCGTCCAGTGCTACATTGGTGCCATCCTGCGAAGCCAGAATTCTGTACATGGATCCTCCGCTTCTTTGAGGAAGATTCGCAACGAGAATATCATCTCCCCAGGTTTGAACCGGATGCGCCGTCTCGAATAGATGATCACAGTAGCCCTGATTTCCTATGTGCGCGCAGTAGTTGCCATTCACCATACCTACAGGTCTATCGGCTTCGACAATAGATCCGGCCAATGTTCCAGCGGAAGTAGATCGGGCTTCTGTTTCCAGCAGGATGCCCTCGCCCCGATTTAAAAGAACTGTAAATGGCACGGCCGCCGCCTGGCCACTTAAGAGATTGTTGGAGGGAGTGATCGTTACACTTGTATTATCGTAACCAGCATAAACAATGGCTTCCGATCTCCCGAAAGAGTAATCGGATTCCATATCCATTATAATGTATTCGGTATTCATTGTATCAATGGAAAGCCCCAATGCGGCATCGGATGTGTAGGGAGCCCTGTTTACCAGATAAGCAATGAACTCTTGATCCCCGTAGGCTCGAACCGTATTGTTGGTAACCGCTCCTCCAGTCCAGCTTCTCGATACCGTGGCTGGCAGTTTTACAATTGTGACTTCACCAGGATTTAAGGCAACGTTAGCGGTAAAAGTGGGTGAATCTGTAGGATATTCAATGCTTACGCTGGTTACTTGATTGGCGGTCAGGTGAAGTTCCAGGGAATCCGTTCCCAGCTCCAGATAATTTGGCAAGAAGGCAAGCATAAATTCCTGGCCACTATTGCTCAGACCGGACGATGGGCTGGTTGTTGTAACTGCTTGCGCATTGAAATTAAGGGCGGCAAGAGACACGAAAGATTCAAAAGGGGTAGTTCCGCCTGCCCTGTTCTGACAGCCGGGTATAATCAGGCTGACGATTGCACTGAGAGTGACTGCGATAATTGCTCTTTTCATTCATTCTCCCCCATTTTTTCCATTTTACGTCATATGATATGCAAATGCACCTGTGCCAGCAGAATACTGAGGCTCTACTTTTTAAACATTTTTTTTGAACTTTCCGGACAAAGGGACTGATCTGTAACGTTGATTTCACATCATTCAAGGGACAGGTTATAGATCATCCGATATAAAACTATCCGGATTTCTCGGGTAGAGGCTCAAATTAAGAGAATAATACTGGCCACTCTGTTCTGAGTCTCTTGTTTCTCTTCGAAACTCCGCCATCAATTTCTCCAGCTTTTTCTGGAAAAGAGCGAATCCGGCTTCTGTCAGTTGCGCGCTGGCTATCAAGCAGATCAGGTTTTTTGCGTCAGAAGGAAGTGCTGCTGCTGCAGCGGCCATGTCCTGCTGAAGAGCCTGCAGCGCATGACTGCCTGCTGCCTCCATAGAAAAAATCTCCTGTCGCATCTCAAAGCTATGCGCTATAGATCTGTAATACTTTTCCACAACGCGCCCTGTATCGCGCTCCTCCACAAGCTGAATCAAATCCGCCTCCTGAAGTTTTTTGAAATGGTGAGTCAGGTTGGCAGGATGAACCTTCAGGATATCTGCGATTTGAGAGACTGTCATTGGTTGCTTTTTAAGAAACTGTAGAATGCGCGTCCGCACAGGGTGAAGATAGGCCTTTGCCTCCTTCTCACTCCTGATCTGATGTACATTCTTCAGTCTCTTTTTCTCCATTCATTCCCCCCAGGGCAATCCTGTAAACCGACGTATTGATTCGCTCAACGCTGCTTCGCCAGCACCGCTATTGGTAAAGCCGACATAGGCCAGATCAAGAACAGGCAAAACGACCACCCTGGCATAAAAGGTTCCACCGCTGCCATCACCCGCGCTGAGAAGGTCATCCCCAATGGGAATGACAGCCCATCCATAGCCCAGTGTCAATATATCGCTCTGCTTTGCACCCTGATACATTACATTGATATTTTCTTTCACATGAATCGTATGTATTTCTGCATATGCCGATTGTGGAAGCAACTTTCCTTTTCCCTGTAATCCCTGAAGGATTTCTCTGGCAAAAAGGGCAAAGTCACCAATCGTGCAATGGATTCCACCGGCAGGATTCATCCACGATGGAAAAACATAAGTATCATTGAGCGGTTGGGCCCGTAATCCATCCTTATCCACATAGTGACCGCGAGGTTGATGGGGATCGCTCACAGACGCTGGCCAGCCACCAATGCGAGCACCCTTCATACCGAGCGGTACAAAGATGCGATCATGGATCAACGTTTCAAAAGGTTTCTTTGCCACTTTCTCTGCCACATAGCCAAGAATCGACCACCCCACGTTGGAATAGACCGATTTTGTTCCTGGCGCAAACGTGGGCTCCCTGGAGAGGGCATATTCCGTTATAAGTTTGCGCTGAACCATGGGATCATTGCTCCGGGCAGGAATAACATTTTCCAGGTTATGAATGATCTCAGAATCTTCCAGGCTTTTTTGCTGATAGGGAATCACGCCCGCCCTGTTTAACAGCAGATCACGAATCGTAACTTTTTTATAATCCTCTCTCATGGGAGTAGCGGGAAGCGCCTCCTTTAGAGTTGTTTCATATTTCAGAAGCCCGTCCCGCACCAGGGTAGCCATGAGGAGTGATGTAAAGGGTTTGGTAGTAGAGCCTATATGAAAATGGTGCTCCAGCCTCACTGGCTCGCTACCTCCAGCAACGAGAGTCCCTGCCGCAGCTTTTGCAAAAATGCGATCGCCCCGGATCAAAGCAGCAGCCATGGCAGGCTCTCTATATTTTTCACGAATGCTCTCCAGCTCCCGGGACATGGAAGCATCATCCTGAATGGGCGGTTTGTAACTCTCCCTGGAGGGCAAATGGTAGCAGCCCGGCAGGGAAAAAAGGGTGCAGATGGCTATCCAGATATTCCGGGGAACATACCGAAAAAAAGCTGATTTTTTGATATCCATAATCTCCTCCTGATTCGTATCATTAGAAATATTTCTAATGATACGAATATCGTCTACAACAAAATATCTGAGTCAACTGCCTGAGAGAAATCCGGGAAATAATGAAGTGACACAACAGGAACAGGGCCCTCCCGGTAAATCATGCGGTTTCAGATCCATCCCTCTTTGCGCTGTCCCCGATGCTATCTCCACAAAGATCAGTGTATCTGCAACCAGGCGCCGGAGCTCTCCCTCAACACAAGGCTTCACCTGGTCATGCATGTATCAGAACTCTTCAAAAGCACTGCTACGGGAATACCACTCATGATGGCTCTGAAACGAAGTCAGCTTCAGCTTCGTGGATGGAGAGGTGATAATCCCGCCTATCGATTGAAAGCATTGCAAAGATGGTTGGGCAATCGCTTTACTGGCCATGATCCGGGGTTTCCATCAGACGATGGCCGGATTTTTTTAACTCTTTTCCCCTCTCTCCATGCATTGCCGCTGGATCAGTTCCTGGAAAAACAGTCCGCCTCCGATTTATCCAGACTCACCCTGCTTGTGGCCGACGGCAACTGGAACCAGGCTTCCCGAATGGTACGTCGCCTGGATTTTATGAATTGTTGCCAGCACGTTTGCCTGCCCGAAGGAGCGGTAAAAGCACCCATCCGACTGCGGGAAAATAGCAACGTTGCTCGATTATCCACCTATCAGGCAGTGGCCAGCGCCATCAGGTTAACGGAGGGGGAAAAAGCATATAAAACCATGCAAGATTTCTTTTTAGAGTATGTGGCCAGGTATCGTGCGACCCGGGGAAAATCTAATCCTGATGAAACGGAGATTCTGTAAAGAGGTGGCAGTCCCTCCAGAAAAAGTGGGTGCATTTTTTTTTAATTCATACTTCCTTTACGCATGTTGCGTTTTTTCTCCTCAGAACATCTGCATTCCACCGGCTCTCTGAAACAACTTCTCAATCCGAGTTTTTTCATCTTCCTGACATGCTTTCTGCTATTGTCTCCGCTCTCCGCATCTTTCAGCGAGTCTCCAGCTAGCGATATTCAACGTGTACGTCTCTATCCAGGGAAAGCCGAAATCACAAGAGTGCAGACACTCTCGCTACAGAAAGGGAGTAATCGCATTACCATTACCCATTTACCCCGGGGTGTAATGGATTGGTCCGTCAGGGGTGAGCTTACAGGAAACTTCCAGGGAAAAATAGTCAGTCTAAAAGTGGAGTCCGTTGCACTACTGGAAAAGTATCAGAAACGTGTCAGGGAACTGGAGACCAGGCTGGATCAGTTGCATGATCGCGATCGTATACATCTGGATCAAATCGCGGCACTCAACGAAGAGATGGATTTTTTACATGCCTTTCGCGATAGAAACGGAAGGGATCACTCTGCGCCGGTGTTGAATGGCAAAACGAATCTTGCAACACTGGAAAACTCCATGAAATTCTCCTCATCCAGAACGGAGCGTATTCTGACGGAGAAGCGTCTCACAGAGATCAAACGAAGAGAGATTGGTAAAGAGATTCAAAAACTGGAGTACGAGCTACGCAAAGAGACAGGAGAGGATTACTTTAGAAGCTTTATGAACTTATCGGAAGAGCGAAGGAAAAAGGGAGGAGCGTTAAACGAACAGACATTTGGAAAATTGCAACAGGACTACATGGTCAATCGTTCTTTTCGTGTGGCACCGGGCAGCGGACCCGATACGGAAAAACAGATCATTCTGGAGATCGATTCTCCAGTGACCGGTAAATTTCCCTTTCTCTTCTCCTACCTGATTCAGGACGGAGACTGGAAAATGAATTACGATCTTCGTGCCATGCCCATGGACGACCTTGTGAATCTTACAGTGTACGGAGACATCCGACAGACAACGGGTGAGGACTGGAAAGAGGTGGAATTGATCCTCTCCACAGGATCTCCCTCTACCTCGCTCCAGGACTTCAGCATGCGACCCCTGTATCTGGATACTTATAGCGGCAACATCAATGAATTGAAAGAAAAAGGTCTGAGGATGAGACAGGAGCAGGCCATGGTGCAACAATCACTCCCCAACGCCGAATTGCCGGCAGGCTACCGCGATACGGATGACCGGAGCGTAGAGTCCGGACTCTATATGGAATATAGATATCCGGTCAAAGTGAATATACCCTCCACATCCGACTACCAGCGTCGTCGCTTGAAAGAGATTGCACTGAAAGGAGGAGAGTTTCGATACGAGCTCTACCCGGAGACATCACCCTCCGCTCTTCTAAAATATATCATGCAGAATCCCGGACCGGAGAGCTGGATCAACGGAGAAGCCCGGCTATTTTATGAGAGCCAATTCACCGGTCGTACAAGCCTGCCTCTTATTTTACCCGATGCAAAAGAGAAGGTCTTGATTGCTCAGGAGGATCGCCTGACAGGGAAGAAAGTCCTGGTAAAAAAATTTAAAGATCGTGCTGGTGTGTTCGGCAATACGGAGAGAATCAGCTACACGTATCGCATTCTCCTGGACAACCATACGGGAAAAGAGATCGCCTTTTTTCTTTATGACCGCCTGCCTGTATCCCGCAATGAAAAGGTAACGGTGGAGATCAAACTGCCCCAGGGATACCCGGTGGAAGATCCGGACTACAGGAAAGAAGCCAATCGGGAAAAAGGCTTTCGTCGCTACAGATTGTCCCTTGGACCCGGAGAAAAACGGCAGTTGCAATACGAGCTCATTGTAACTCATCCCTCCGATGTCACCATTCCCAATCTACCATGATCCAAAATAGACCTGATGATTGCAGTTGGATGCGCATACTGCTTGATGGTGACACACCCGCTATGATTGTGGTGAATTCGGCTTTTCTATGAAAATCGTCTCTCCTCAAGAGTTTCTAAAACTGATCCAGACGATCCCATTCTACGACGTCCGCTCCCCCGGAGAGTACGAGCACGGCCATATTCCAGAAGCTCGTTCCCTTCCCCTTTTTGATAACGAAGAACGCAGTCGCGTGGGAACTCTCTATACAAAAACCGGCCGGGAGGCTGCCGTTATGGAGGGACTTCGCATCACCGGGCCCAGGCTCCATGAGTATGTGGAGAAGAGCGAAACAACGGAAGGTGGAGAAATCGCGCTCTATTGCTGGCGTGGCGGTATGCGTAGCGGGAGCGTAGCATGGCTTATGGAAACCGCCGGACGCACAGCGGTGGTTCTGGAAGGCGGCTATCGCAACTATCGACGATATCTGCACTCATCACTGGAAGAGTCACAACCTATCATCATTCTTGGTGGCGAAACAGGTTCGGGAAAGACAGCAATACTGGCAAAATTAAAAGAAATGGGTGAGCAGGTCATTGATCTGGAGGGCCTGGCCAACCACCGGGGATCTGCATTCGGCGCATTGGGCATGGAAATGCAACCCACCACAGAACAGTTCGAAAACTACCTGCTGGGGGAATGGATACAGCTGGATCACAGTCGCCCTGTATGGCTGGAGGATGAATCACGCTCCATAGGTCGCTGCTATTTACCCCAGCAGCTCTATTCCGTCATGAGCGAATCCGCAACCATGCATATCCATCGCCCCAGGGAGACGAGAATCCAGAGACTGGTAAAGGAATACGGACAATTTCCTCTTCTCGATCTAAAAGAGGCAATCATCAAAATCCAGAGCCGCCTGGGAGGGCTGGCATTCAAACACATTCTCAAGGCAATGGACGAAGGTTATCTGGAATTTGCCGTGGATGCTGTTTTAAGCTACTATGATTCCACATATCAATACCTTCTGGGGAAACGCAAACCCGGGAGTGTACAGGAAATCTATTTTGAAGACCAGAAAGATGAAGAGATCGCAAAGGCTCTCATAGAAAAAGCAATGGAGGCGTTTTAACATGAAACAAATTCGACTGACGCAATTCAGCCACGGGTCCGGATGTGGATGCAAACTCTCTCCCGGTGTTCTGGAATCAATTTTAAAAAATACCACAGCCAGCGGTTCTGACTTTCCCTCTCTTCTGGTAGGCAATGACTCAAAAGATGATGCAGCCGTTTACGACATTGGATATGAAGATGCCATCATCTCCACCACCGACTTCTTCATGCCCATAGTGGACGATCCCTTCGACTTCGGTCGCATCGCCTCTGTCAATGCCATCAGCGATGTGTATGCCATGGGAGGCAGACCCATCATGGCCATTGCCATATTAGGCTGGCCCGTGGACCGGCTGGATCCCGCCATTGCGGGCAAAGTTCTGGATGGAGCGCGTAACGTATGCGCGCAAATATCTATCCCCATTGCAGGGGGGCATAGCATAGACAATCCGGAGCCCATCTTCGGTCTTGCAGTCTCCGGAGTGGTAAAAAAAAGTGAGATCAAAACCAACCGCGGTGGCCAACCCGGGGCACACCTCTTTCTCTCCAAACCACTGGGTGTGGGACTCTTTTCCACCGCAAAAAAGAAGGGGCATGTAGACCCGGACGAGTACCAGGCCTCGGTGGATTCCATGCTGAAACTCAATCGCGTTGGTGAAGAGCTGGGCCGGCAGGATGGTGTCCTTGCCATGACAGATGTAACAGGCTTTGGTCTTATGGGTCATTTAAAGGAGATGTGTGAAGGAAGTAACACCGGTGCGGTGATCCGAATGAACGATTTGCCACTGTTGCCCGGTGTGGAAAAGCTGATCGATGAGGGATGGATCCCCGGCGGAACCGGGCGCAATTTTCAAAGTTACGGTCAGGCTATCAGCGACATAAGCGAAAAAGAGAAAGCCATTCTCTGCGATCCCCAGACCAGCGGTGGCCTTCTCGTTGCCGTAGCTCCTGAAAAACTGGGGCCGTTTCTAGAAGTGTGGAAAAAACACTCTCTACCCGAGAAGTCTATCGGCTATCTTTCCAATCAACAGCAATTGTTGATTCAGATAGAAAGGTAAAGCAAAGAAGGCACTTTTCTCCTTCGCTAATTCCCCCTTCCATGGGAGAACGATACCGTTCACACTTTCGTAGAGCTTTTTTTCGTTCAAAAATAGGATGACGTGCAAACACCCGATCCATTTTTTTGAATGCCATCGTCACAAGCTTTTCGGGAAGGCTCTGGAGCAACCGGAACCAGCCCGCAGTGAAGATGTTTCAATACGCCACATTTTAGTGGCAATTCCATTGAAAATACAAAAATTGTGAGAATGTACATGCATCGTAAACAACTCAAAGGATCTTCTTTTTTTAGAAAACGATCCAGCTTTTTCTCTCTCGCCGTTTTGAGTTTCATTCTTCTTGCCTCTCCGCTATTTGCGTCAGGCAGTGAAGAATCTGGAGAAATTCCTCAACTCTGGTCTGTAATACCTTTCGTCATTATGCTGCTTTCCATAGCAGTGCTTCCTGTTACCCTTGAGCACTGGTGGCACAGTAATACCAACAAGCTCATTGTGGCGCTGGCTCTTGGAATTCCTGTGGCCCTCTACATGGTCACACTGGGCCGATTTCATGATGTAGTGCACCAGATGATTCTGGATTATATTCCATTCATTGCACTTCTGGGCGCTCTTTATTATATCAGCGGCGGCATTGTGCTCAGAGGGGATATAGAAGCCACTCCCTTGAACAACTCCATCTTTCTGGCCGTTGGTGGAGTGCTTGCATCCTTCATCGGAACCACAGGCGCTTCCATGCTTTTGATCCGTCCCCTCATCAAGTCCAATTCGGAAAGAAAACATGTAGTGCACACCATCGTCTTCTTTATCTTTATTGTATCCAACATTGGCGGTCTTCTAACACCTCTGGGCGATCCTCCTTTGTTTCTGGGATATTTGAAAGGAGTCCCCTTTCAGTGGACCTTCCGTCTGGCGCCCCAGTGGCTCACCATGATCCTGGCGCTACTGGTGATCTATTTTATCTGGGACACCGTTGCCCATGGTAAAGAAACCAAAAGAGACATCCTGCGGGATGAAAGCCAGATCACCCCCATCTCCATGCACGGACACATCAATTTCGTATGGCTTCTGGGAGTGGTTCTGGTAGTAGCATTTGTCAATGAAAACTATGATCCTTTCAGGTCCCTCATTCATCAGAGCCACTACTTCAAGCTTTTGCAGGTGCCTCTATTTATTTCATTGATGCTGCTTTCTAAAATCAGCACACCTGAAAAATTTCGCAAAGAGAACGCCTTCACCCTCTATCCCATTCAAGAGGTTGCGTATCTTTTCATTGGAATCTTCTTAACCATGATTCCTGCCCTCATTCTGTTGCGCGAATATGGCCACTCTCTGGGTGTAACCGAAGCCTGGCAGTTCTTCCTTGCAACAGGCATCTTCTCCAGTTTCCTGGACAATGCTCCAACATATCTGGTCTTCCTTGCTCTGGGTCAGGGCCATGAAACCGTGCAACATGTGGTTCAATTCATGCCACACATACTGGCTGCAATCTCCATGGGTGCGGTATTCATGGGAGCCAACACCTACATTGGAAATGCCCCCAACTTCATGGTAAAATCCATTGCCGAAGAAAACAGAGTCAAGATGCCCAACTTCGGAGCCTACATGCTTTACTCCATTGGCATACTGGGACCGCTGTATGTGTTGATCATTGTTATGTATTTGCGCTGACGCATAGGGCCGCCCCCGTGGCGCTCTTTACAACTTCTGGCGCAAGGCCATCGTAGCACTTTAAGGCCGCCTTCTTCGGTCTCAATCCGTCCGGCAGAACGCCATAGCGACTGCCGGAACGCGGGCTATCACCGCCCGCTCGGACCGATCCGAAGAGGCGGCTTAAGTTGTTTTATAGCCATGCAAGATCTGCAATAGTGCGCCACGGAGGCGGTAAACGCAGTCTCCATGGTTTTAAAAGCCACGGGCGGGCTGCTCCAGGCTCGCACTTTCGTGCTCGATAGGTCATAGAGATAAATTATGGAGTTAAGAAGGTAATATGAATCGATTGAAATATTTTTTTTCAGTCGTAGATATCGGCTTTATTGTGTATTGGCTGATTACCCTTCTGGGGTTAGTTCCCGATGAATATTTGTTCAAGGATTACCATAATCCAATTTTAGTTGCATGGAATTGGTCGTTCTTGCCGCTTGATTTATTCATATCAGGGACTGGTTTGTCAAGCTTATGGCTCTGGAGAATAAAGCATAATTCCTGGAGACCGTTGGCATTGATTTCACTTGTATTAACTTTTTGTTCTGGTTTACAGGCCATCTCATTCTGGGTTCTTCGTAGCGATTTTGATATTTCGTGGTGGATCCCTAATTTATTTCTACTTATTTATCCTCTGTTTTTCATACCCGGGTTTGTCAGGTTTGATGATCAGGGCAGACAACGCCGATAGCTGGTACATGATCAGATCCTGCTCCGTGCCCAGCCACAAGGCTGGACAGTGCGCGGGGGCAGGGACCAGGCGGATCGCT
>JBNLFC010000014.1:0-17370 GCA_050305335.1 Leptospirales bacterium | reverse complement strand
GTGGTGGTGGCCGGTGTTAAGGATCCGAAAGACGCGCTGATCTGGCTTGTGCCCATGCTGTGTGTGCTGGCCAGACCACGACTGCCATCTGCATTGCTGATGGTTGCCACGCTGGTAGTAACAGAGCCCCAGGTGACCGAATCAGTCAGGTCTTGTGTGGAAGAATCGCTGAGAATGCCTGTGGCAGTGAACTGCTGTGACTCCCCCAGAGCAACCGATGGGTTGGTGGGTGTGATCTGCAAGGAGACCAGATTCGCAGAAGTCACGGTCATATAGTTGTAACCGCTCACAGCTCCGTCTGTGGCTGTAATCTTCGCTTTTCCTGTGGAGCCTGCGGGCAATGAGACCAGAGTGATGGCCGGACCTGCAGCGGCGGAACCAATGTCTACGATGTTCGTATAATTGCTGTTCCATACCACCTGATCGCTAATGTTTTGCGTGGTTGAGTCGGAGAAGTGTCCTATGGCTTGCGCCGTGGTAGTAGTGCCACGGGTCATATAGGGTTTATTATTTGCAAACTCTACAGAAATAGAAGAGAGGGTTGCATCGGTGACTGTCATAGTTACGCTATCATCAATACCGCCAATAGCGGCTGTGATCGTTGCAGTTCCAGCATTCACCCCGGTAGCCTTCCCATGATTGCCCGATGTATTATCCATCAAAACCCTGGTATCATCACTGCTGGACCAGGTAACCTGGTCTGTGATATCGGCCGGTGCGCAACTTCCATCAAAATATCCGGTGGCTGTTAGCCAGATGTAGTAATTTTTTGCAACCGAAGGATTGGCAGGTGTAATTTCAATATGATCCAGCGAACAGGCAAATACCGTGACTTTCGCTTCATTGCTGGTTACCGCGCTCCAGGTTGCGCTCAATGTGGAGCTACCCACACCCGGAGTGCTCAATAATCCCTCTTCACCCGGCGTGGCACTGAAACTGGCCACGGCACCATCGCTGGAGCTGTACGACACCTGGGATGTGAGATTTATATTGGAAGCATCGCTGAAAATGCCCGTAACTGTATATTGCTCCTGATCCCCCAGAGCCAGAACCCGATCCACGGGAGTGAGCTGTAGAGCGGTTATGGTGGCGCTACTCACTGTGACATTGAGAGAGTCCTGGAAAGATGCAAATTGCGCCCGTACGTAAGTAGCGCCGGCAGCCTCTCCGGTGATGATGCCTGCACCTGTTACAGATAGAATTGCAACATTTCCTGTGCTCCATGTTGTACCGCCATCATTGGTTAAATCCTGAGATGATGCATCTGCGAAATGGCCAGTGAGAGTACAGGCGCGCTGGACAGTTACAGGAAGCGATTTCGCCTGTTCGTTGCACGACACCGAAAGCGATGTGAGAGGCGCTCCAGTGACTGTCAGGTTCACAGAGGCCGTTTTTCCTTCATAGGTGGCAGTGACCGTCGCGCTGCCTGTGGCTTCTCCTTTCGCGCGAGATCCGCTTTGAATAGAGACAATGGCCACGTCAGAAGAGTTCCAGGTGACCTGATCTGTGATATCGTTATTGGTATTGTTGCTATAAATCGCCACAGCGCGCAGCTGGGTAGATGTGGTTTTCGCAAACGTTGTACTGGCGGCACTGACCTCAATGCGATCCAGGCTTGCCTGCTGGAAATCCCCCCCCAGAACCAGGGCCGCCAGAAAGGCCAGCGGCGAACTGCTGCTCTGACCGGCGCCCGCGGCAAGGCCTGCAGCACCGGTTAAGAGTGGCCAGGCTGCACATCCGCTGAAAAGAAGGTTCAGCGAGAGGGTAAGGGCCAACGTTGTACGCGATATTTTCATGACACGAAGAGACTCTATCGTTAATTTTGCGTCAATGAAAAATTCCGACTTTCCGGGAAAGTTGAGTTATATGACACATTGTCGCATCGCGAAGATTAATTATCCCGCTGACTAAAGTTCGTTCACCCACCCAAACAGGGTAAACGCTTGCGCTTGAGGTGCAGCAAAAGATGCTTGAGGCGCAAATTTGAAAAAAATTAGCAAATTCATTTTCACCTTATATATCATTTCGCTGAATATGGAATGATATATTGACATAAATCAATGATTCGCATTGACCTTCGTTTCACTTACAAACCTGCAAAATATCACAACTTAAAGACAGGTCCCCATGCCCTGAAAACTCACAGACAATTTTTCCCGGAAAGGAAAAGGAGAATTTCTCGATTGCCCCGCTGTAAACCCCGGGAAAAACTCTACCTGTGGCTATACTGATACTCGATTTTTACGTGGACGAACCCTCCTGCCTGGGCGTCCCCCCTTTTCTCTCTCCCTATGTTCGCTACACCGCCGGGGCATTGGTGGCTGCCGGCATATCACCCCACGAAGTCGAGTACCTGACCGTAGACCAATGGCGGAAAGATGGCAAAGAGTTGAAAAACGATCCAGAGCTTGTGATTCTCATTGCAGGCCATACTGTTCCCGGGCGCTATCTGGGAGGAAAGATTGGTACCATGGCAGAGGTTGTAGAGTTTTTGCGATTTCGCAAAGAAAGACAGAAGGGCAGTTTTACACTGGTGGGCGGCCCCCTTCGCCATGCACCGCAGGAAATTCGAGATCGCATCCATGACCTGAGCGGTTATTTCGTTGAGGGAGACGTAGAACTCTTTGCTGAGAAGGTTGCCTCCCACCCGGCAGGCCTGCGTCGTGGCATGGAGCAGTTGGTCGCTTACCATCCGGCCCTCAAAGAACAGCGCACGTACGAAGATGTGGACAGATATGCACAAAGAGGAGCCTTCATCTCCACACTTCACCCACGCTATCCCGGCGTGATCATAGAGCTGGAAAGCTACCGGGGCTGCACCAGAACACCCTTCTGCTCTTTCTGCACAGAGGCGCTCTATGGCAAAGCCCGGTTTCGTTCTATAGACGGCATAGAGAAAGAGGTGGGCGAGCTCTCACGCCTGGGCATTGCACATTTTCGCCTGGGACGTCAGGCCGATCTACTCACATACTGGCCAGACTATTCCAATATCATCGGGGGGTTCCCTGCGCCCGATCCCGAAGTCATTCAAAGACTGTATGACTCCATTCACAGAGCAGCCCCTCATATTCGCATGCTTCATCTGGATAACGTCAACCCCGGAACCATAGCCAACCATCCCGCACTTGCCGAAAGCGTTTTGAAAATCATCGCCAGCAATAATACCCCTGGTGACACGGCGGCCATGGGAATGGAGTCTGCAGATCCGGCAGTGATAGAAGCTAATCACTTAAAAGCAACGCCAGATCAAATACTGGTGGCAGTGCAGATCGCCAATAAAATAGGAAGTGTTCGTAAAGAGGGAGTCCCCGCACTTTTGCCAGGCCTCAATCTCCTCCAGGGCCTTCCTGGAGAGAGTGATAAAACCTTTCGAATGAATTTTGAACTCTTAATGCAAATGAAGGACATGGGGCTGCTGCTCCGACGCACCAACATTCGCCGTGTTCATGTCTATGATCGAACAGCTCTGGCAAATCGAACCAGCGGCAAAAAAAACATTTCCCATCGGCTGGAAGAGAGATTCCTCTATTATAAAGAGCGTATTCGTGAAGAGATCGATCGCCCCATGCTGCAGAGAATTTATCCCGCAGGAACCATAATCAAAGATGTTTATATAGAAGCAGAAAACGAAACCCACTATCTGGGGCGGCCATTAGGTTCCTATCCAGTAACGTTGAAATTTCCGCGGAGTGACAAAAAAGCAGCTGCTGCCGCCACAAACGGAAACCCGGTAGATACCATTATCACAGGCTGGGAGAGCCGCAGCATGAAAGCCCTCACTCTACCCATCGAAATCAACACTCTGGATGAGGTGGCCCTGCGCAGCATCCCCGGCCTGGGAAAAAAAAGAGCCGTAGACCTGCTTTTGGCCAGACCCATTCAAGACATCGCGCAACTGAGAGCTTTCTTCGCCGAAGGACTCTTCTGTGAAGAAAGCATGATCAGTTTCGGGTAAGAACTCTTCTCGAAACCAGGAACGGTTGTGAAATGAGTTCTAAGTGGATTTCGCTTCCCCGTTCTTACCCATCATTCCTATCCTGCCGACTCTCCCGCTTTGCTCAAAAAAAAAATCAATCCCCATGAAAAAAGCGGCAGTTTATGCAACTCAAAAGACCCCACTTTCACGGGAGGTCCTTTATGCAAAACTTACCTGAATTTCCAGATGAAATCGCCAATGCCATCGGAAGTAGTGCGTCCAATAAACTGATTGACTACCTCAGTCGAATCCTTTTCCATCAGAAACAGGATGTGATCTCTATGTCCATGGACAAATTCGAAAATAGACTCTCCGGTGAAGTATCCAGCTTGAAACTGGGATTCGCAGAGCTCCGAGCCGATATGGCAGAGTTTCGATCGGAAATGAAAACCGACGTTGCCCACCTCCGCACTGAATTCGCCCAAAGTCAATCCGAAACGAAAAACGAAATTTCAGATCTGCGAACAGAAATAGACGGAATCCGCACGGAGATCGCAGAACTTCGCGGTGAGACACGCTCTTGCGTCAGTGAATTGCGTGCCGAAATGAAGGCTGACTTTGCCGGCGTTCAGAAAGAATTTTCCAGGCTACATGAAACGGTCTCCGGTCTTCACGGGGAGATTGCCGGTGTTCACGATAAAGTCTCCGATGTCCACGGGGAGATTGCCGGTCTGCACAAAGAGATATCAAGCATTCATAGGCAAATTTCAGCTCAGACAAAGTGGTTCCTCACAGGGCTGGGAGTTGCTGTAGCACTCTATCCTGTCGTTAGCCGCCTTGTTCTACGGCTTTTGCCATAGCAGACAATGCATACTGCTGAGCTCCCTCAGCTGGTAGAGCCTAATACTGGCATGGCCCTCCGTTCAAACAGGCATCCAGCTTCTCCAGGTTGGATTTTGCCTGGAGATACTTTATGTTTTTCTCTTTGCTTCCTTTCAGTATACCTGCAGAATGCATCTGTTCAATTCGGGAAACCAGCGAAACATATTCATTTCGGGCGGAAGTCAGGTCTCCCGACTCTACCAGAAGTCCGGCCAGAGCAAAGCGTGCCGGTACATCGTTCTCCTGAATGCGCAAAGACTCTCTTAGATAGGCGATAGCCCGCGAAACATCTTTCAATTCAGGATTGGTTGTCTTTCCATAGAGTAGAGCAAGTTGAAAAAGAGGACGTATATCGGAAGGGTAAGTCTGACGCATGGCATCAAAAAGAAAAATTGCCATATGCCATCGATTGGCTTCCCAGCCCAGCTCATGAGAAGCATTGGCATAGGCCAGACCCGCTTCAAATAGCAAATCCGGTGAGTGTTTGTATCGCTTCAAAGCTTCGTTGAAATAAGGAAGAGCATTGTCGTATGTTGAAATTCTCTGACCGTAAAATCGATCTCCCTTTGCAATGCTATTCTCAAGAGCCGCACTGTAATGGGGAATAGCTTCTTCAAACCTGCCAGCATCCAGATACGCCTTGCCAATTCGCCATGAGAGCTGGCCTATCCGGTCCGACTCCTGCACCATTTCGTTGATTTTTTCATTGAGCTCTTCCACTCGCTCCCGACTCAATTTCAGGTCTGTCTCCCATTGTCTCAGATCGCTTTCCCTCAGATCTTTTTGTCGCCGCATACGCTGGCGCTCTCCCCAGTTGCGCAGAGAGTCCATAACTCCGCATGAAGTCAGAAGCAACAGAATGGTGCTCACAAGAACTATCGCCGGGAACCGGCCAGACTTCAATAAGAACGCCCGAACAGGAAAAAAATGAGATTTTCTCATATCTAATATCTCCAGGAGTTGATCTATTCCCATGAGAACTCTTCTGAAAGCCGGAAGGTTTTGCAATGAGTTCTCAATAGTACTGAAAAGGGAAAAACGATTGACCTGTCATTCCAGATCCAGGTACATCCGATATACAAGGAAAACTTTCCGGGAAAACAATTTGAATCGGGCTATCCAGACATCTGCCGCACTATTCCTTCTCTTTTTCGTAGGCTACAACATCCTTCTGGTCAATGGAGGAAGAGGACCCTTTGCTTTGTACGACTCCTTCTGGGCATGCCACTGCAAAGATGGATCAGCGGCTATTTCCGATGAGCTTTCCCGCTTTCAGTCCAGAACCGGGCTCTCTGTAAACGATTTATCAGCTCTTTCGGATACAAGCCTTCTGGTTTCCCACAGCGAGGCGGATATCTGTCGTTCAGGAAGTACCGGTATGACAGAAAATAAATCCTGCAAACGGAAGCTCCCATTACGTTATACTCACCTTTTGATCGGCAACTCTTACATGGTGCCTGCAAATCCAGCCACTCTTGTGGACCATACCCGGGGTATCAGAATTCTCTTTTCCTTTAAGGAAGAGAGTTCCATCCTTCAACATGGACATACTGTAAGCCTCATTAAGCCGCCCTCCCCATCTCTCTCCATCTAAGGGAGCTCATCTCACTCAACAGGCACATACCTGTCCCCATGGCAGGCTATCCTGCGAATAAACATATACAGATTAGCCATTCAGGTAGCCCCCCTGGCAAGTATCATGTTTATTATATTTCAGGTAAACTGAAGTTGCCTTGCAAAGAGAGGATCCATTCAGAATGGACGCACTGGTAGCATTTACCACGACTGCCTGTGCACTAGCAAGCACAGGCAGGATTGACCACGGACATTTCTCGGTCGTCTGGCCACGGGCCTGACGACCTTTTTTTTTCTTCTTTCAAAAATGGCCACCTCCCACCGTTGCCATCCAGGCTGGTAGCCACACGATGAAGGAAAGCCACATTCCAATGGAACAGCAGTTACAATCCATATTGCAAGTTATTTTTTCTCTGGAGGAGAAATCCTTTGATCCTCCTTACACAGAGGCCCAGATTGAGGCAGAATTAACTCACAAATCCCAACTGATGCTATTGGTAGATGCAACGGGCAGAATGGGGGAGTGGAATGACTTCCCCCGTGGGATAACGCCTCCCTTGAGAGGATACCTCTCAGCGCGCATTCTTCTGGAAGAGAATACAGTGGATCTTCATCGCATAGCCGTCCATCCGGAATGGAGGAAAAAAGGTCTGGGACGGGCGCTAATGGAGAGAATGAAAACGGAAACTTTGCAATACCTGAGTCGACCTGCTTTCATTATTCTGGAAGTCTCGGAAAACAATATCGCCGCAATCCATCTCTATGGTTCTATGGGCTTTCAGATTATCCACAGGCGTAAATCCTACTACAAAGATGGCTCTGCCGCATTGATTATGAGAGCCACGATACTTTCATAATGGTTGTAGAAAGTTAACAGGCGAAGGCTATATACAGTTGTCAGAACGAAACCAAGACATCCAGATCAAAAAAAATCCTGACAAAAAAGTCCCACAATTAACTTTCTGCAATTATATCGTAGAATGTTTGACAGATAACTGAATATTCGCCATATAATCAATCAGTTACTTTTTAAGAGGATTTTGTTTATGAAAAAAATATTCGTTGTATTTCTTTTAAGCTCAGCAATGATGCTGGCTTCCTGCTCCACGGCCGCGTATTTCAAAACACCGGAGGGAACAAAGCTTGTACTGGATCATCGTGAAGTCACCCCGGACGATGATGGCTTTGTAAAAACTCGCCCTTTTTTCTGGAATAACATTGCAGGAATCCGTTATGAACTAATGAAAGATGGCCAGGCAGTCAAGGAAGGTAAACTAAAGGCAAGGTTCAGAGTTGCTTCCATCTTCTGGCCCCCGTACGCAATCATCTACTGGCCCGTAGGGTTCGGAAAAATCGATTATGACCTGACAGAAGAGAAACCTGCCAATTGATTCATTCCTGAATACAACTGAGACAGAGGCATCAACTCTGTCTCAGTTGTTGCCCTTTTCACCCGCAATGCTGAATCCCGGGGGAACGAGAGATTGCTCCGCATAGCCAGGATGATACATATCCATATATATCAACATACTATCCGGGCACCGGGGGGAATCAGAAAACTGGTCTCTCAGCCAATCGAAAAAACTCAATGTACAATTGCTTTTTTCTGGATGAGGGGAGATCAGATACTCATCCAGTACCTGATCGGATGATCCGAGTATCGCACCTCTATAAAAATACTCCACACGCTCTCCGGCAGCAGTTCGCAAAGATTTTAAATAGACTCGCTCGCCCAGTGGCATATCAGCACGGATGGGATTCTCAATGCCACCGGGTAGACCTCTCGGGGGAGGAAGAAATGTCCGACAACTCCAGAGCAAAAAAAAGCTTAGAAAAAAAATCACGAAAGGGGAAATCTTCATTAGATACACCTGTTCCACGTTTTCGTAAAAAAGCTTTTCATTACCTCTTCAACCATTGAGAAATCAATGACGGAAATGCCGCATACCGGTAAAAATCATTGCCAGACCATGTTCATCGGCCGCGTCGATCACTTCCTGGTCGCGCACCGATCCACCGGGCTGGACCACGGCTATGGCTCCGGCGCTGGCCAGTGCATCCACACCGTCGCGAAATGGGAAGAACGCATCAGAGCCTGCCACCGACCCCTGCAAAGAAAGCCCCGCCTTTTTGGCTTTGCTTATTGCAATCTCCACAGAATCGATTCGACTCATCTGTCCGGCGCCAATGCCCAGACTGGCATTGCCAGAACAGAACACAATTGCATTGGACTTGACGCTTTTTACCAGACTCCAGGCAAACTCCAGAGCCTTCATGGTCTCAGGGTCAGGCTTTTTGCGGGTCACAACACGCCACTCCGAAGAAGGGACAATGATGTTATCCATATTTTCATAAAGAACCCCATCGTACACCTGACGAATTTCCATGGTCTCCTGGAGAAATCTTGCCGGATCCGACACCTGCATTACTCTCAGATTCTTTTTTTCTGAGAAATATTGCAAAGCACCCGGGGTAAATGCGGGGGCAATTATACCTTCTGCGAAATTCTCATTCACTGCAGCCGCGATATCCTCGTCGACCGTTCCGGAAAAAGCCATCACTCCCCCAAAGGCACTCACCGGATCACACGCTCGTGCACGAAGGAAAGCATCCAGTAAGGACTCACCGGTCTGGCGAATCGAGGCACCACAGGGATTCAAATGTTTAACAATCACCGATCCCTCTCCCGGTAAAGAAAGTACTGCACCCAAAGCAGAACTGAAGTCCAGAAGATTATTGTATGAAAGTTCCTTTCCCTGAATCTGCTTTGTCGCAGTCAACCCTTGAGCTTTCTCCCGCGCCAGATCCATAACCGGACGATAATAAGCTGCATGCTGGTGAGGATTTTCTCCATAACGAAGGGGTTGCATCTTTCGATATGTCAAAGTTAGAGTATCGGGGAATGCTACATTATTCTTTTTATTGAGATAATCAGCAATCATAGCGTCGTATGAGGCAGTATGATTGAATGCCAGTCGGGCAAGGTCCAGAGAAAGCGTCTCTGAAATGCCTCCATCTCGCTCAATTGCTTCCATGATAGAGGGATAGGAGTCGGGGTCGCATACCACTGCCGTAAAACGATAGTTCTTAGAGCCAGCACGAATCATCGCAGGGCCACCGATATCAATGTTCTCGATGACTTCGGCAAAATTTCCTCCCCCTGCAACGGTGCTTGCAAAAGGGTAAAGATTGACTACCAGAAGATCGATGCTTTCGATTCCATGCTCTTTCATTGAGGCCACATGGGTTGGTTGATCCAGCAACGCAAGCAAACCACCATGAACACGTGGATGAAGCGTTTTCAATCGACCATCCATCATTTCCGGAAAACCGGTAAGTTCGTCTATAGGGCGTGCTGGAACTCCCAGTTCCTGTACCTTTTTTAAAGTTCCACCGGTAGAAATAATCTCAACGCCCTGACCGTGTAAAAATCTTACAAAAGTTTCCAGATTGGATTTATCCGAAACGGATATCAACGCACGCTTTACTTTGATCACATTCATTGCAAACTCCACTGTTATAGATATGTATATATTTAGAGCGTATCCCGAAACAGGATCTAAGACTGGCTCACGAACACACGACGTCCATCGATCCTCAATCGTCCCTGGCAAAAGTCATCGACCGCACGGATGAGTATCCGATGCTCCTCCACAAGAATCCGGTCAGCCAGGCTACTGGCATCCATATCATCCGTCACTTCCACAGCTGCCTGGTAGATGATAGGCCCGGTGTCCACACCTTCGTCAATGAAATGCACGGTAGTGCCTGCAATTCGAACTCCATAGTCAAAAGCCTGTCTTTGCGAGTGCATACCCGGGAATGCAGGCAATAGCGAAGGGTGAATATTGATGATACGACCGCGATATTCGGCCACAAGACTTTTCTCCAGAATGCGCATATAGCCAAGGGTAAGGATCAATTGAGGAGAGAGCTGGCTGAGAATTTTCCGCAGCTCTTCATTAAAAGCCTCCCGGGAAAAGAAGGATTTATAGTCTAATTCGTATACATCAATGGAGTGTTCCCGCGCAAATTGTGCGGCACCCGTATCCAGACGATCTGTAATCAGAGCAATCATGCGAGCACCCTTGATTTTATCAGATGAAAGCGCGTTTACAACCGCACGAAAGTTGGAACCACGGCCCGATGCCAGAGCCACCATGGAGATCATTGATCCTCTCCTTGAATTTTGATGGAACCTATGATTTCAAGCAAGGTTTTTACGGAATCCTGGTCAGGCATTTGATCGGAGTTATAAACCACCACAAGCATTCTTCCCTGAAATGCCATCACATGCACCATCCAGAAACGATTCTCTCGAACGAATTCGCAAGCCATCCCTTCGCCGCCATGGACCATTTTATAAGAAATAACTGACTCCTCTTTGAATTCAACATTCTGTCGAATGAGATAGCGAGCCAGCTCCTCTTTCAAATCTACGTGATTCGAAGAAGCTTTCACCGAAGCCACCTGCAAAACACCACCCTCTTCCGGATCGAAGAAAGAGGGAATGTCTTCTACTACCAGGTGTTCCCAGTCATGAGGGAAAAGCATCTCAAACCCGGCGCCACGAAATAGTCTGCCTGCGAACTCCATAAAACCTAAAAAACCAATAAGAACTCATCGCTAAACGATGAATTCTAAGAACCGTTACAGGCCCATTGGTGTCAAGGGAAAGAGAAAGAGCTGTCAACGAATCGCAATTAGCTGACAGCTGATAGAATGGAACGCGTGGGAATTAGAAAGGATTGCCTAGATCTCAAATCGCAAGCCTACATTGGCTGCATATGCCCTTTTTGTCATTACCGCATCAAGAGAAACCTTCACGGCCCAGAGATTCAGCTCCAATCCAGCCCGGCCGTAAGGAATCTCTTTAGGTACACGGCCTTTGCCTTCGATCTTCATGGCAAGGATTGGCGAGCTACTCCAGGTGCCTGTAGCTGCAGCCATAAGCTCCGCCATCTGTTCAGGGGTAAGACCCGGGATATTCATTTCAGGAGGAAGGTTCCAGTCAATGGCAGCCAGAGGATCCCCGGTAGCGACAACAGGGCCTACCCGTGAAAGCGCAAATTTCGATTCACCTTTTGCAACGATAACGCCGCCACCCAGAGAGAGATTGAAGAGATAGAGGAATTGAATGCCTGTGCGAAGATCGATAGGGTAGGTATCGATGTTCATTGAATACTCGAACTTATTCGTTCCTTTCCAGACAAACTGGGTCGCACCCACTGTGGTCAAATTGATATCAGAGTTTTCCTGTGTAAAAAGCGCGGTCTGCTTATTTTTGTACATGCCCACGCCAAGAGAAACTCCACGAAACCGGAGTATGGGACCGGCAATAATGGATATAGGCTCAATCAAATGATAGCGAATTTCAGCCCCACGCATATTGACACTGGCTTCTGCAGTCCCGCTCATTTTTGAGTTGGTGTATGTTTCAGAGTGACTGAGGTAACTGACATACACATCAAAACGCAGGGGAGAAATAAAGGAGGGAGCAGGATTGGCCGGGTCGTCTGGATCGTAGTCCATTCCTAAAATGCGGCCCACATTGACTCCGAAAAAGAGTCGCGGTACCACAGCACCGCCGGCACTGGGTACCTTATCGAAGGTGCCCACACCGGTAATATTCACGGTCACATCATGGGCCGGTATATATGCCGCGTTCAATCCCAATCCAATGGAAAACCCCTGCAGGTTCACGGTCCCACCAGAAGCTGTAGCAATTCCTGCTGTGGCGCCTGCCTCAGCCATATCATCAAAAAGGGTTTGAGCATACTGCTGATGGAATTCATAGTACATGCTATTGAGTTGATCAACAAACGGCAGATACTGGCATGTAGAGCCCGAACAGGTGACCTGGGCTGACAATGGTGAGACAGGCAGAAGAGATAGGAGGCCCATCATTCCAGGCACAAGCAGCAAAAACCTATTTCGTATGCGCTCCTGTTTCATAAAAATTCCTCCCGGATTTCTCCTCTTTCAGCCACCCTGAAGCTCGTGTACAACTTATACAATCATCAACAGATGAGACGCCGTGAGTTGAGCTTTTTTTGCGTCCGTAATCCAGTCAGCATATGAATATGGCGACTGAAAGACAATCGGTTACCGGAAAATAGCGATTCCACAGGAATAAAATCTCCGCAAAATTTCGCAGATATTCGGGCTGGCTGAAAAGAATGGCCATTTCTACGGGTCCTCTTTTCACCCAACCATCCGCATTTACAGTGAAACAGCCCCTCCGGATTCGAGTTCCCGGCAAAATGCCTGCAGCAGTTGTTCATTCAGACCCCGGGTTTCGCAAGGGCAATCCAGAGGGGAGATTCTGCTATCCTGAAAAGAATTTTTCCAATGGACTGCGGGGGGGGAATCTTGAAAATGACCCGTGGGCTGACAGCCGTTTTCATGGATCTTCCCTCCTTTTTTACGCATCTTGCCGATTTCCATCTGGCCTCTCCTGATGGTGCAGGCGATCTCTGTATGACCATCTATCAACGATGGTTGTCCAGTCATAGGAACAGTGTGCTACTACTTCAGGGAGAACTGGGAGCAGGGAAAACCACTCTAACCGGCGGTTTTGCATCGGTTTTTAAAATTCATGAAATCATTAATAGCCCCACTTTCAATTTATTGAACGAATATCACGGTGAAAATGGTGTGCTTTACCATTACGACCTCTATCGACTCCACGATGCACTGGAGGTGGAGGAACTGGGCTTCCCCGGCGCCTGGTGTGAAAACCATGAATGTCCAACACTTCATGTAATTGAATGGTGGCAGAGGGCAGAGGAGCTTTTCCCCTTAAACTGTGCAGTCTATATGATTGAAATGATTTATGATCCAATGAAAGAAGAGGAGGGTCGCAGTGTTCGGCTCTATCGACAGACACGGCAATGATTGTCTGGTAATTGATACCTGCGGTCATTGGATCACCGTAGGCTGGATAGCCCCGGGGGTTCAAAACACAAGAGAGATTTATGCTCCCCGGGAGGCCTTTGTGTCCCTCTTCCCTATGATCCAGGAAGTGATGTCCGCATCTGACCTGAAGCGCCCCTCCTGGATTGCATGCACGGTGGGGCCGGGATCTTTCACTGGAGTTCGAATCGGCGTAGCAACTGCCAGAACTCTTGCCATGCTCTGGAAAATTCCGTTAATGGGAATAGATCATCTCACCTATTTGCTCTACTCACTGAACAAACAAGACCGGAGCAAACCACTTGCAATCCTGCTGGATGCGAAGCAGAAGAGAGTTTATGCGAAATGGTCCCTTCATCCGGATCATCTCGACGAAATGCTCGGGACAGAACCTCTGGATACGGAAGTCTATCCGTTTCTCTCTGGATTGCCCGAAGATTGCCTCGTCTACGGAGATGACCCTGATACGATCTCCTCATATATGAACGAATCGCAGTTGGAGAACTACCCGGGGAGAATCCATCCGTTACCCGAACCGCACGCCATCTACCTTTATGAATTGGCCCTATCATTGGGTGGCATGGAAAAAGCAGGGGAATGGGAAAGCACGCTGCCTCTATATCTGAGAAGCGATCCGGCACACACAAAATATCCAGAAGGATTTAACAGGAAATTATGATAAAGAAACCAAATTCAACTACAGCAAAGCTGCTCTCCTTTTTACAGAAAAACTCAGGAGCGAAACTCTCCCGCAAGGATCTGCTAAAAATGGAAGCACCTGTTTCTAGAGCTACCAGGCACCAGAAAGGAAAACGACCGCGCCCGACCGCGGGCAGAGAAAGTGTACAGGACCTCTCTGCAGTTCTTGCAGACCTGGAACTGCTACGTCTTATAACGTCCACAGGCAATAAGGTTATACCACGGGATCCATTTGTAATCACAGGCCGCGCCTCCTTGAGTCCCCAGGGCCTTGTTTTTGTCGCTCCGTTCGATGCGGACCCAGCTGCCAGGGACATTTTTGTAGCACCCCCCGATGCAAGAGACACCCTTCCGGGAGACGAAGTTCTGGTACGATTGACCGACCGCACCAGAGATCGTTTCGAAGGCACCATCATTCGCGTAATCAAACGCGCACGCACACTGTATCGCATGCAGATTCTCGATACAAAAGTCAGAGGGGGAATACTGGGAATCCTTCTGGATGTTCCTGCCAGAATACCCACATGTCTGGATGCATCCCGCATTCCCGGTGAACTGGTGCGTAAAATAAAGGCGGATACAGTGGTCATTGTATCTCTATCCGGCGCTAGCGTTAAGCTGATGGGAGTCTATTTCAAAGAAGCAGAGTTCAAGCGATTTGAGGACGATACCGATCTGGACACGGATTTCGCCAGAATATTGTTGAAATACAATATGGATCCGGTTTATCCGTCCGGCATTCCTTTGCCGCCCGCTAACCTGAGCGTATCACCCTCAACAGTTCACGACTGGAAAGATCGAAAAGATCTGCGCGATTTACTTACTTTCACCATTGATGGGGCGGACTCGAAAGATTTTGATGATGCGATATCACTTTTACCGGGCAAAAATAAAAATACTGCGAGATTGTTCGTCCACATCGCAGACGTATCCCACTATGTCGGATTGAATTCACCCCTGGACAAAGAGGCAAAAGCACGCGCTACTTCGGTCTATCTTGTCAATCGAGTGGTTCCCATGCTTCCACCCATTCTTTCAGAGAACCTATGCTCCCTGGTAGCCCTGGTGGACCGACTGGCTTTCACTGCCGAGATGGAGATCAATCTGAAAAATGGGGAAATAAAAAGCTATAGCTTTTATAAATCCATCATTCACGTAGATAGGCGCTTCACCTATGATATTGCCGAACAATCTCTGAACGACACTCCTCACTCCGA
Organism: Leptospirales bacterium; assembly: GCA_050305335.1. Classification (GTDB taxonomy): domain Bacteria; phylum Spirochaetota; class Leptospiria; order Leptospirales; family Leptonemataceae; genus JBNLFC01. The sequence continues at coordinate 2,166 of JBNLFC010000014.1, read as the reverse complement.
TGTCTTGCGTGCTCATACAGAAACTTTGCAGGAGATGTGGCGCCTGGCCAGTTTTTTACGAGAGAGAAGGATCAAAGAGGGTAGAATCGATATAAACATGAAGGAGCCTGCCATCACTATCCATCCCAACACGGGCGATATCTCCATTCATTACAAAGATCGGTTAAAGTCCAGTATGCTCATCGAAGAGTTTATGCTTTCAGCCAACCAGGCCGCCGCTCATCTCATGAAGAAAAAAAAGGCCAATACACTCTATCGCGTCCACGACCCTATGGATGAAGCAAAGATGGAAAATTTGAACAATTTTTTTGCTCTCTATAATATCCCTTTTGAACTGAAAGACACCAGAGCCACATCCATTCAAAAGTCTTTCAATGCTATAGCCAGACATCCTGACTCAGTTCGCGTTGGCAACATCTACCAGATGGTCCTGTTGAGAAGTTTTATGCAGGCCGTATACAGAGGGCAACCATCAGGGCACTGGGGGCTTGCTTTTACCGATTACTGCCATTTTACTTCCCCCATACGACGTTATCCTGACCTCGTAGTACATCGAGTTCTGGCGGCCATTACCTCAAAACAAAAACAACCTTACAGAGAAGAAGAGATCGAGGCTCTGGGACGCCATACCAGTGACATGGAGCGTAAAGCCTTCGAGGCCGAGCGCGACATGCAAAAATTAAAGGTGATTCGTTACATTGAAAGCTCCGATCAAAAAAGATATCGGGGAGTTATCACCGGGTTTCGCAGTGACAGGGTTTTTCTGGAGCTGGAAGATCTTCCCGTAGAAGGTGTGGTGACATTAAACCATCTGACCGACGGTGCCGAACTGATCCTCCCCGATAGATTCTCTGCTTTCATTAAGAAATTGAGCAGACCGGCCTTTCTGGGAGAGGAGTGGGAACTTGAGCTAGAAAACATTCAGGTGGAGGAAATGAAGTTGTATTTCAAACCTGTATGGAAAAATATAAAAAAAGCATTTTAAACCTATCTCACAAGAAGTGAGTTTTTAAGGAAACTTCAATGGACAAAGAAGTCAAAGATCGATTCAGGCTAATATATGTTTTCCTGATGGGTGCCATTGTGGCCTTCGGTGTTACGGATATTGTTCTGGATGTCCTCGAAGTAATAGATATCTGGCATAAGCTCATAGAGGTAGCCTTAATGCTTTTTGCTCTGATATCGGGCAGTTACATATGGTTCGCCTATCGCCAGAAAGAGGTGGTTCTGGCGGAAGCACGTACCACCATAGGCCATCAAATGAGAGAGCTCGCCGAATGGAAAAACCGACATTCCCACGCGGTAAGAGAGATGAATTCAGCCATCCAGGAACAGTTTGCTCAATGGGGATTGAGCAAATCGGAGGCTCAGGTGGCCACACTTCTGATCCGTGGTTACAGCCATAAACAGATCAGTGGACACCTTGATAAAAGCGAAAGAACGGTACGCAATCAATCTTTGAGTATTTACAGAAAAACGGGCATGGCAGGCCGTAACGAACTGGTTGCATATTTCATGGAAATTATCTTTCAGCTGGATGACCTTGAGGTTGAGGGAACAGAGAGGGACGGGTGAATGAGCTGCCCATTGCAAACTGAAAGACTCAGTTAAAAATTTCTCTCCACTTATCTGCAATACTGTCACTGCCCATAAGAGCGCTTCCTATCAGGAGTGCGTCCACATAGGGATCCACAAAAAGCCGACCCTCCCTGGATTCAACACCCGACTCGGCCACAAGGATTGCCTCTGGCCTGGCTTTACGGATACGCGGGACTACACGGGGGGTGAGAGAAAGATCCATTTCCAGCGTATCCAGATTTCTATGGTTGATACCGATCAGCGTTGCTCCTGACCCGAGGGCAACTTCGGCTTCCTCTTCGCTATGAACTTCCACCAGAACATCCATACCAAGAGACGTCGCATATGCGTGCAGATTTGCCAGAAGATCCTGCGTTAAAATACGAACGATTAGAAGCACGGCCGAAGCACCTGCCATACGTGCACCGTCAATCTGAAGGGGATCGATAATAAAGTCTTTTCGGATTATGGGAAGCCCGGAAATGCGAGCCCGGGTAACATGGGAAAGCTCACCGGCGAAAAAATGTTCGTCGGTTAATACTGAAAGGGCTGAAGCACCAAGGCGAGCATATTCGGCGGCAATGAAGG
>JBNLFC010000013.1:0-17769 GCA_050305335.1 Leptospirales bacterium | reverse complement strand
CGGGGCTTCAATCAGCCAGTAGCTTGCGAAGACCCTTTTCAGAGTTTTGAGCAAGCTTGATAATTCCTTTTTTATTGATGGGCTTGCCATCCTTTTCCAGAATTTTTTCCGCTAGCTTAAATTTTCTGCGAATATGATTCACCGCAGGAAGGGAAGTTTTGAACTTTTTGGCAAGTTCGTAATCCACATATCCCTTTTTATTTTGCTCATAGAATTCATTGAGCAACTTCTCATCCCAGTAAATTCTCACATCTGGCTTGCTGTAGTTGTGCTCTTTGATTCGATTCAGAGTCTTTTCGTAAGAACCTCGGGACTTGATTTTTTTCCAGTAAGGGTGACGATTTCGGGCATAGATGATGTCCTCAATCCGATACCCTCTTTTCTGCAGCCATTCCCTGGTCACACGAGCCTTGGAGTGTCTTGTTATTTTGGACTTCAAGGACAGATCAATGTACTGGTCAGGAGAACGGGCAGCCATGAGTTTCTTCTTTTCACTTTCGTAATTCATTCTTCTCTCCATCGAGATCCGGACTATGAGATTAAGATCCATTTACTTTCACGATTCATTCGTGAAATCAGTCCTATGCGGTAGGCGGAATTAATCACGTTTACGCCGGTTTAGTTACACTCTAATTATAATCAAGAACGGTGCGTCAGGCCACTTCATCAACGAAAAAAAAAAGACCCCGGGGAATATAGACAAAAAATATCGTGAGTCATCTGCCATTCAGGGTCATTTTCTATGTGAATGCCATTAACGCAATCCCTTTGGACACGAGAAGCAGTCAGAAGAGCTTGAAATACAGTCCCAAAGTTTAACCGAGAATTCCTGGAGAAACCCCTCGGTTAAACTACTGTCAATTGCGTCAGGGTAATCGTTGCGATAAGATACCGTAGACGAGTAAGCCAAGGAAAGCACCGAGGATAATGTAAAGTACCATGAAATATCCTCCACCCAGAAGCGCAAACATTGGCCCGGGACAAGCACCCACCAGAGCCCATCCCAGTCCGAAGATAATACCACCGATGATGTTTCCCGGGGTAACGGATATAGGGACGGTATCCAGTTTTTCGCCAAAAATACTTTTCACCTGGAATTTCTTGATGAGCATTACACTGACCGAGGCCACAGCAATAGCACTCACGATAAACCCATACATATGAATAGATTGGAATCGAAACATCTCCTGAATTCTGAACCAGGATACGATCTCGGCCTTGGTCAGGATCAATCCAAAAACAGTTCCCACGATCGCAAACATTAAGTTTCTCATTTCAACATCCCTCCAAGAAGCAAAGGAAGAATCAGGTAAGTCATTAAAATACCCCCGATAAAAAAACCAACGGCAGCGATGAGGGAAGCCAGCTGGAAATACGAGAGCCCCATGATCGCATGCCCGGATGTACACCCGTTGGCATACCGGGACCCGAACCCGATTAAAAAGCCGCCTCCGATGAGAAGTGATATGACTGGAAGCGAATGACTCGCCATAGCGCCAAAAAGTTCCGAAGGCAAAAGCGAAGAAAAATCATGGATTCCTAAAGCCTGAAGGTCAGCCACTGTGGATGCCGAGATTGCAGGCCCGGAAGATTGGGGAAGTACCACGATACCGATAAAACCGCCGATTGCGATTCCCAGAACAAAAAATAGCCTCCAGAGATCATTGCGCCAGGGATAATTAAAGAAAGGAATATACTTTCCAAATAAAATGGAGAGAGGGGGCTTAAAACAGAGCGCAATGCCCAATTGCTTCCCGGTCAAGATCATCAAAAGCGGCACCGTTAAACCAAGTAAAGGCCCACCCACCCACCAGGGCCAGGGCTGTGACAAAAAATCAATCATTTATCGAATCCTCCCGTTTCTTATTCTGGATAGCCATTCCACGAACTCATCTCCGGATTATTGGTAGCCAGGAAATGAGAAACGCGTTTTGAATCACACCTTCTACTTCTATATAAAACTAAAATTGCCGGCAGACAGCTATAGAAGTGAGTCCGCAGATACGAAAATGAGAATTGGCATAGGAAACTCAATGGTAGATCGGCTATGACGTCAACCATTCCTCAAAAAAGAAAGGATCTGACGTTTAAATGATTTTTCCCGGTCGGTAAGAAATATTTCATTGTAAAAAGATTGCAGATTCAGCAGGCTCCCGTCAAAGAAATCCACGCACGCCGACTTCCAGAGCCTCCATTGAATAGAGGATGCTAAAAGTTATAGCGATGTGAGATTAGTCAGTATCAATTTCCCGGAATTAGGTAAAACCACTTGACCGGTTACTTAAAAAACAAGACTCGTAGCCTCTATCACCGCGTTCGAAACACGCGGATCAAGCTCAGACTGATTTTTACCTACCTTTTTGCGATGATTCTCCTCATCGTTGTGGCAGCCACTCTGCTACAGCAATTGAGAAGAATCTCTGCCATATGGGAACAGCAGGTGAGCATTACCGATCACCTGCTCCACGAACAGCAACTGAATGAAAAACTTATCTCCAGTCAGCTGGTAGAAGAACAGACTTTAAAAAACAACAATCGTCTTGAGAATGCGCTGTTTCAAATTCGACTTTTTATTTTCGTCTCCATTCCCCTGTTGATATTACTGGGATTTATCACCGTTATTCTCGTGACCCGTACCTTCATTTCGCCTTTGCTCAATGCCCTCACAGCAACAGAACAAATGGCCCAGGGTGATTTTTCAGCGAACCTTGAGATCAAAATCATGGATGAAGTGGGTGTACTTCTCCAATCGATCCGCATCATTCGCATTATCCTGCGGAGCGTTTTTGCCCAGATTATAAGCGTTGCCCGAAAAATAACGGATTCGGCGACCACTATGATCGAATATTCCAATGAATTCACGCTGGCTTCTACAAACCTGGCCCGTGCCGCGAAGGAATCCTCCCGTTCAGTTCAGGACATGTCGGATCTGGCTCAGAATATTGCCAGAGTGATTTCGGAAGAGACCGGTAAAATCAAAGAGGTAGGCAGCGGAATCGTCTCCCTCAGCGAATCTCTGGTGGAAGTGGAGTCCTCCGTGCAAGAGCTCAAGCAGATTGCATCCCGTTCTGCAGAAAAAGCCCGGGAGAGTGATACGGCAGCTCAGGCCACCATCAAGGCCATGCAGGATATAGATCAACGTTCCATTAGAATTCGGGATGTGATTAACATCATCACGGAAATTTCGGAACAAACCAACCTGCTAGCTCTCAACGCCTCCATTGAGGCAGCCCGGGCAGGTGATTTCGGACGCGGATTTGCAGTAGTAGCCGAAGAGGTATCCAGACTGGCGGATCGATCTGCAACCAGTGTGAAAGAGATAGAGGATGACATCCGGAAAACTCGCGCGGCAGTGGAACATGGAACCAACCAGGTGAAAAATACCGCAAGTTACATTGCTACGATCATTGAAGGAGCAGAAAAGATCGATACATTCGTCAGAAATATCACTTCTTCCATTGAAACGCAGAGCCGAGATGCACGGGTAATCAAAGAGAACACAGATGCCATGATTCGAATGGCAACCGGTATTGAAGAGAGTGTAAAAAATCAAACAGACACGGCGATTTCCATTACTGAAGTGGTGCACTGGGTCGCTGACGAAGCTAATACAATCATGGCTGGCTCGTCGCGCATCGAAAATCTGGCCAACGAAAAGTTTCGTACTGCAAAGTTTCTGGAAAATCTGGTGGAAGATTTCAATATTGAGGGAAATCACCTGATCCTCTGGGATAGCACCCTGGAAGTGAACATTGCCCGAATCGATGCTCAACATCGCACACTGATCGACACGTTGAATAACCTTTACACAATGGCCCAGACCAGCACTTCAAGAGATTACCTTTCGCCCATTTTTGAAAAGCTGGTGACCTATACGGTAGATCACTTTGCTACGGAAGAAGATCTGATGACACGGTACAACTATCCGGGGTACGATGCTCACAAAGCTGAGCATGAAAAGCTTACTTCGCAAGTGCTGGCATTTAAGGCTGAATTCGATAGCGGATCACAGACGATTTCGTTTGAGCTTCTGGATTTTTTGAGAAAATGGCTTACCCACCATATTCTCGGCACTGATAAGAATTATTCGGTACACCTGAACGATCGAGGAATTTTCTAATAAGATTCCTTCAAAACGAAGCAACCTTCCGAGCACCCCCTACCGGATCCACATTCAGAAATTTTTCAACCGTCTCCAGGGTTTCTTCTATTTCACTATGATGCAGTCGATCGCTCAACATTTTTTTTCGAAGCATATCCATCATGTAAGCCTTCTCTTCCTTCGCAAGGCCATTGTAAAAAAGGACCTGACGGGCATGCGCAAGTAGTTTTTGTCTGGCTCGTTCACTTATAATCACCCGGTAACCACTCCCCCCCGGTCTCAGACTGAGAATCATCGGGATGGTTTCAGAGTTTATCACAGGCACTTCTTCTGGCAAGATGAAAAGTTTTTTTGTTAAAGACTCATCTCGAAACCAGGATCAGGTTTGAGATGAGTTTTTGGGCAGATTGGATCTTTTGTCTCTGCCGTGATTTTTTGGCTGCTGACTGGCTGCCAATTTTAGCTTTTGCTGCTCAGCAGATTTTTCAATGGTTCCGCATAGGTTCGACTGACCGGAAGAGTCGTATCATCGGAATCGCTCAGCTGAGCCAGATACCTTCCACTGTTGTCATGCTGGATTTTAATGAGGTATTTTATATTCAATATATACTGGCGGTGAATTCTCACAAATTGAGTTGTGGGTAGCTTTTTTTCAATATCTTGAAGATATTTCAGAGTTCTGATCTCTCTTTCTGTGGTATGAATCACAGTGTATTTGTTGTGAGCGGACAGATAGATGATCTGATCAAACGGAACCATATAGAAACTCTCATGCTCCTGAACCGAAAGGCCAATGGAATTGATGTCTGGCATCTGATGGTTATGGTTTTTAAAAAAAGTGAAGGCCCGGTCAATGGCAGTGTTGAATCTATCCAGGGCAAGAGGCTTTACCAGATAATCGATGGCACCAAAATCAAACGCTTTGAGAGCATGTTCCCGATAAGCTGTAGTGAAGATGACATATGGATGGTTTTCCACCTCTTCCAGGAGAGAAAAACCGGAACGATCAGGAAGAAAAATATCCAGTAAAATGAGGTCGTAGTTATTTTTTGAAAGGAGGGCCACCGCCTCATCTACGGTAGAGGCAATGTCACACAACTCCATATCAGATCTTGTATCAATGAAGTCCTTCAATAAGTCCTGGTTGTCTGCCTCGTCTTCTACTATTAGTGTTTTCAATTTTTTCATATGTCGTCCTCATCCAGGCCATCAGCACCGATTGGAAGCAGTGGTGCCGCCGGTAGCGTAAAATAGAAACAAGATCCTCTCCCCCCCTCCGAGTCCACACCAGTCTGACCATTGAGTTTTTCCACTATTCTTTTGACGATAGAAAGTCCTAATCCATGACCTCCTCGTATACCTTCTTCCAACCTGGTAAACGGAGTGAACAGTCGCCTCATATATTCCGCGCGGATTCCTGAGCCGTTATCTTTGACATAGTACTTCAGCATGCCATCTCCCGCATCGGAGGCCCCTAATTCAATGACGGGCGGATCACCTCCGTACTTTATGGCATTGCTGATATAATTGAACCATACCTCCTCCACCCAGGGAGCGTAGCCCATAGCCGTGGGCCAGCTTTCAGGCCTATGAATGGTTGCTTTACGCTCCTGGATCAAATCCACCAATCTTTCGAGAACACCATCTAGAAGCTCATCCATGGTGACCGACTCCATAACAATCTCCGAATGCCTGAGCGTGGCAAAAAGCAGCAGAGCACTCATAATTTCATTCATACGATTACCGGAACGTTCAATGGTTTGAATGGCCTTGAATAACTTTTCACTGGAGATAATCAAAGGATCCCGCAACATCAAGCTTGTGCGACCGACAATAACATTCAAAGAATTCCTGAGGTTGTGTGAAACGGTGTGACCGAACGCTTCCAGGTCCCGGATCAGCTCATCGCGCTCCTGCTCATATTCAATGCGATCAGTTACATCATGTATAATCCGAAATTCCAGCTGCCGTTCCCGAACAAAGATAGGGGCGGTGTGGACTTCCACGTATCGAAGGTCGTCATTGGCAATTCGATGATATTCCAGTTGTCCGCTTCTCATACCTTCCATACGGGCACCCGTCATCTGCCAGCGAAAGGTAGGTACTATAATTTCAAACATGTTTCGAGCGTTACGGCTGCTCCGGGAAAAACCATAGAACAGGGCGGCTCGTTCGTTGAAATCTACCAGTTCGCCGGTTCCCGGATCCACCAGAAGCATAACCGCTGAATGCTTGAAAAACATATCGCGGAATTGCATTTCGCTTTCCTTCAAAGCACGCTCTATCATCTTTCTATCTGTAATTTCCGTGACCGACACAATGTACGCAGGTTGTCCATCCAGAATGGTACTGGCAGCGTAGGCTTCTACCTCGATCGTTTCTCCATCTTTCCTGAGTCCTGTGTATTCGTAATGTTGCGCCATATCATGCAAATATTCGCGCGCACGGATCAGCGCCTCCACTACAGTACGGTCCCCGTGAGATACAATATCCATTGGAAGGACCTCTTCGACCATCTCCTCCGGGAAATACCCGAATATCCTTGCAAAGGCATTGTTGACATAAAGAAATCGATCACCGCCAGTTATAGCTATTCCAATGGAAAGCTGATCGGTGATTAACTGAAAAGTCTCCCCTGTTCCGGAAATCTCCGGGAATCGCAGCTTTTCTGAAACACCTTCTCCTGATTTCGAGATGCTCATTTGCCCCCGTTTCAGGGAGTGCTCCGCGCCCTGTCGTTGGCGGATATAAATAAGTTTGTCTTTTAGTCGGTAATAGAAAAGGAATAGCGGAAAGAAAAAGAGAACAAAGAAGGTAACCAGATGGATGTCCAGATTTTTCTGATCATCTAACAAAGAAAATATAAAAGGAATTATTAATAATATTGGGTAGAGCAAATTAGCCGGGGACAATGCTCCATCCACTATCATGGAACCGCTGATCAAAAAAGCAAGGATTACCAGTGACAGTGCGGAATTCATCAGCTGGTTTGTTTCCAGTGCAATCGAAAAACCGATGCTCCAGAGAATACCGTTCAGCAATACTCCCGCCACAGTGATTATATAGAGCCTGCCTGCTTGCCCTTCACTTTTTAAACGGTCTGCGTTGTAGATATAAAACCCGCCACGCGCCAGAGAGAGAAAAAAAAGTGCGCCCGCCCAGCTGAGAGCAACTACCGATTGACCTGAATTCACCAAAATGGAAAGGACCAGAAAAGTCCAGACGATGTTAGCACCTAGTATCAACCATATAAACTGATAATGATGCTCCAGTCTATGGCGCAGGCGAAATGTATCAGAGCCATCGAAGGATCGAAAGAAGCGCAGCCATTTAGAAAACTGTCTGATCAAACCATGACCCTCCCATTGGAGCTACTGTGAAAACAAACCCTCCTGATCTCAACCGTTATTGCGGCAATTTTTTTCAGATATTCAGAAAGCCAGGGGAATGCTTCAAGGAACACGGATTGTCCAGATCAGGCCTTTCGCCTCTGAAAAGGAAATGTTAAAGATAGAAATCACCGTTTGCCCGGGAATATGCTATCTAAAACGACTGGTTTTGCACAAAACTTAGCTGCATGATTTGAATTTAATAAACTGAAAGTTTTCATGGAGATAAAAGAGGATTCTTCTTGACGTTAGCCCTCCGGGAGTTAAAACTTCTGTGACTTAAATTTTCGGAAATAATTTGCTTATGATCGCAGCCGTAGATACGCGACCGGTAGACATTATCAAAAGAATTCGATCGGTATGGACAGAGCATGGCTTCCAATTCAATATCCCTATCATAGACCTGCAACACATCTATTTGCTGTATACGTTTGTCAATCTAGGCATTGTATGCGATGGGGGTGATTCGGAAATCATTGAACGAGAGTTTGAAAAAGCTTTTTCCAATATAATCGAGTTTACATCGGAGCACTTTTTTCTGGAGGCGGAAATTTTCAGGACCTTTGACTATCCAGAAAAAAAAAGCCATTTACAGGAACACAGGATTTTTATAAACAAACTAAAGGATAGAAGCAGGGAAAAGAAATCGGGAGACCCTCAGGCAGCCAGAAAGCTTGTAGGAGATTTAATGTCCTGGCTGTTCGATCATATACTTCTGGAAGATAAAAAGTACGCCGCATTTTTCAACAGGAATCAAGAAGTAATTCTGAACTTCACTCACAAACTTGTAGACGAAAACATAATCTACATTACTCCATTCCAGTTAAAATTGTACAATCTGGTTACTGATTCCAATCAAATATTCAACATCTTAAATGAAAACATTTCACAGACGGTTTACCATATGTGGCGGACCTACGACCTGAGCCTGAATGTACCCCTGCTGGACATACAACATCTCTGGTTTTTACGGCTCATGGTTCGTATAGATCGAGCCAGTCGGTTACACAATCGCATCCGTAAATATGAGGAACTGGAAACAGGACTACGTCTGGTTTCTGACTATATGGATGAGCATTTTCGCACGGAAGAACTTTTCATGGAACGATTTGCATATTCCGGAGCGTTGAACCATAAAAAGGAACATGCTGTGTTTATTGCCAGGCTGAGAAAAAGAGTCCGTGAGCGTGAAGGAGGGGATGTCCGTGCCGTTATGTTGATCGCCCAGGATCTGAAAGAGTGGCTTTTAACGCACATTGCAGTGACAGACAAATATTTGTTCTGGCATTTTCGCAACCTTTCCCGGGAAACCAGAGAATTTGCAAGGGAACTTCTGGCAGAACAACTGGTCACCCTGACCAAAGGTCAGGTGAATCTCTACAAGCAAGTTATGAGCATGATTCGAGCCCTGACCTCCCACAAGACTGAGAGCCAGTTGTGAACCTGCTCCACTTGAATTGAGCACTTATCCTGCATTAAGTAATTATACTTACAGTGTTGCAAAAAAAATGACCCTTGCCTCCTGATTTTTCTCACACCCCTATTCAGGGTAACAACTAAGATAATCAGTCGCCGGACAAAGCCTGCTCACCCATGCTGACAGTGTAGTCGGATATCATTAACCAGAAGGGTTGTGTGGACAAGAGAAAAGATAATCGGAACGAATTTTTAAAAAAGCTACATATACAGAACGGGAACTCCTCTTTTGCATGTGTTGCTCTCAACATATCCACTCATGGCATCGGATTGATCTGCGATCAAAAAATTCCTCTGGGACAGTGTCATGTGGCAATCGATGAGATACTGTTAACCGGAAATCTGGTTTACAGATCTGCCAATGGGCAGGCGACCGGCAGCTCTCTGCAACAAAAGCTCTATCACTATGGACTGGAGCTAACTCCCGCCATTGATGCAAGAACTTACGAGAATATTCTGCACCGCGGTGCAATAATTCCTACTTGACACAACCCTTTCATTCACCATCCTGAACGTTAATGGAGGTGGAAAATGCCTTTCCCTCATCCTCGCTACAAAAATGACCCTATTAACGCCCTGTTCTATTTTGACTATGACGGTCTGTGCCATCTGATCGCCTCTCTCCCGGACCCGGTTGTCGCACGTATGACTAATATGGCCGATTATCGAGTTCGAAGCTCCATATTTGGAGCCATCAAAGAAGAAAGAAGCAAATCAATAACGGCCTTCATTGAAAGAGAAAAAGAGAAAGACCCCGAAAAAGATCAAATTGTGAATGAGGCAATCTTGCAGACCGTTCAAAGGCTACTCGGTGAGGGGAAATTGAAATACGATGGCGAATACGTGGTAGGTATTTGAAATGCTCGAAACTTCACCTTCTCGGTGACGCAGTGGTTAATGGGAAAATCCATTCTAATGGCAGATGGAAAGTATAAAACAAATTAATTTCGTATAATACACACTTTTATTCAAGCAGCCCGGCGGATTGCTTTGTTGCACGGGTGCAGCCGATCGACTTTCCTTGTGCCACATTACTATCTGATGCATCCCATCATCTCCCCGGTTCCGGCAGGATAGTAACATGAAATACTCTCTGTTTCTTTTCTATGATCGCAAAGAGAAGACCTTCCTCCTGTAACTCAATCAGTGTTTCCATTAACACTGATTGAAGCTGTCTGGCAAGAGCTTCACCCATCAGGTAACCCAGCGGAGTATCTATTCTGGCCCATAGATAGCTTGCTGGCCAGAAATCCGGTTCATTGGATAGATCAAAGTAGAACTCATCATAAAATATGTCGAAACTGATCCCGTAACTGTGACTGGAACGTTCGGAGGCATTACCGTTCTTCTGACGCAGGCCTTTCTGATACTCCGCCGGCCGTACAAGAGAGGAAAGCGCGAATTTCACACGTACACCATCTTCTGCGAGATTCAGCTTTGCATTGAACTTCTTTCCAATAGCTCGGACCCCCTCAACTGTATGAGATGTCAGATATCGATGTTGCCGGGGAACATTGTAAAAAAAGAGGGGGAGCGTGCGATCGCCATCCAGGCTGACCAGCCAGCCATTTTTTGCAGCATCTTTCAGTGCCTCCTCATCTTTCAATGCCGGGTGTCCAGAATTAGAGCTCACCTTCAAATGATCCTGCAGAAGATGCTTTCGAAGTTGAGATACCTTTTCTCCGGTCGCGTAGTCAGAAAAGATGGGATGGTTTTCAATCACCTTGCGCTTCACCTTCTGCATCCTTTTCATGTAGAGCTCCACACCTTGATCGGCCCTTTGACTGAGATAGTAGACTGCTAAGAACAGGACGATTAGCAGTGCAAAAAAGGTGGTGATAACTCCCAATAGAAAAGATGCCGACCTCCCACCGGTCTTTAATTGATTTCGCGTAACGGGCATCCTGGAATCTCCTTTCCAGATATTGGCTGTGGCAAGGCTCCTGGTAGCAAGTGGAATTCAAAAAAAAGTTGTTCTCGCAGACGTCCAACCGTATAAGCATTGAATGGTTTTATACCACCTGAATTTAGGAGGGGCTGGAGAGCCCCTGATTATACTCCATGGGCTTTTTGGTTTTTCGGGAAACTGGCGTACCGCAGGCCAGGCCCTTTCTACAGTTGCCAGAGTATTCGCTCTGGATCTGCCCAACCATGGTGACTCACCACACACAAAAGAGCATACGATTCAAATTATGGCCGATGCAGTCATAGATTGGATGAATTTCAATCACGTAGAAAAAGCGATTCTTCTGGGCCACTCTATGGGAGGACTTGTGTGCGCCCATCTAGCATTGACAGTGCCAGACCGAATCATAGCTCCCATCTTATTGGATATCGCCTATCGCAATACATACCCTGATCATTCTGCCATTTTTCGCGCGCTGGATACGGATATTACACCCTTTTCTTCAAGAGCGGAAATCGAAAAAGCGATCATGCCTTTTGTACAAGAACGATCGATACGTCAGTTTATCATGATGAATTTAAAGAGAAAGGGCAATCAATACAGCTGGAAGCTCAATGTCACCGCTCTGAAAAAATCCTACCTTCTCGATTACTCCCTTCCCCGCTCTTCTTATAACCGGCCAGCGCTCTTCGTATTCGGAAGCAATTCCGAATACGCCTCCGCGGACGATGTTCCTGCCTGGAAAGTTTTTTTTCCGAAAATTCAAGTGGATTCCATCCCGGATGCGGGCCACTGGCTGCACCATACGCACCAGCAACTTCTGACCGAGCTGATTGGCAATTTCATATTACAAATTAAGTCCCGGTAAGAAGCGGTTCTACCGGTGGGTATCCATTCTATATCTATAGTTCCCGGGAGGCACGATCCAGAAAAGCTTTCTCTTTTCTGGAGAGCGAATCCATACCATCTCTTGATATTTTTCCAAGCAATCGATCCACCTCATTTTGCATATCGATTCGTTGCTGAATCTCTCGCTGCTTTTTTTTCAACCGTTTCTGCTTCTTATAGTTTTCAAAAAATGTTGCGATTCCCTGGAAAGGCGACTGGTGGGAGGAACTGGCGCTGTAACTGAGGCCGGATTGGATGCTGCCCTTCCTGGCATAATAGAATAAAAAAAGAGCGCCTGCAAGTGCACCTCCGGAGTAAGAGATCAAAAGATTGTATGAATTATTACTGAAAGCAATCAACGCAAGGAAAACAAACAAGATCACAACCAGCCACTTCATTCGAATGGGAATCACCATGAAAAACAGAGCCTGCCTGTTGGACCAGATGATCGCATACGCTACCAGGACCGCAGCCAGACCCGCGCCGAATCCATGAATCACAAGACCTGAAAGGAAAAGTAAGCCGACCACTCCGCTCAACAAAGCTCCACCCAGAAGCCCGATGAAAAAGAAACGTAGAAAGTTGTATGACCCCCACACCCGCTCCAGTTCACTGCCGAAGCTCCACAAAATCATGATTTCGAATAAAAAATTTATAAAACCGGCAACGCCAGCAGATGAATGTGTAAAAGGATGAGTAAAAAGCTGCTCGATTTCGAATTGTCCATCGAAGTGCAATTGCAGGTGGAAAGTCGAATAGTGACCTATCAAAATGGCAATTTTCTCAATCAGAAAAGCAGCTGTGAACAGGAACACCAGCCTTCCTACTGTAGGCGTCAAAGATGGAATACCTGCTTCCGCTCGACCGGTGGATACGGTTCTCATAAGCGAACAGATTTGCGTCTGAAGCAAAATCTTACAAGCAATAAGTCAGACTATCCGCTACGGGTATCCAATGATTTTCCATGCCTGGTTACATCCCCAGATTAGAACGATTGCGCTTTGTTATATTCAATCCTTTTTTCCCCCTGGCTGACCGTTCCCCAAAATCCAATTTTCCCTTTCGTAAAATCATTTTTTTGCTGCCCCACAGAGGGGGAACAGGAGACGCTGCAAGGAAATTGGGTTTCGGTATGGGCTTTTCTTTTAAAATACAGTCGCCAGACAATAAAAACTCCAGGCAATGGAAAGTGCTCTGGATACTGGACAAAACGCTACTCGCCAGCATGATTGTGGCCACGCTTGCAGGAGGGATTTTCTTCGGCCTTTTTGTAAACGAAGTAGCCTCAGGTCACCAACTGGCCATGCTGACAGAGTATCGTCCATCGACCCCTACACGACTCTATGACCGTAACGGCAAGGTTTTTGCCGAACTCTTTCGCCACAAACAGGAACTGGTTCCCTATAGAAAAATCCCACCTCACGTAGTGCAAGCCTTCCTATCCGTGGAGGATGATAACTTTTTTCACCATATTGGTATTGATTTTTTCGGCATTCTTCGTGCAGCTCTGACCAATGTACGCCATATGCGAGTCGTTCAAGGCGGTTCCACCCTTACACAGCAGCTGGCCAAGCAAATCTATCTGAATGTGGAAGGCGAACGCAAACGTAGCTTTAGCCAGAAAATCCGGGAAACCATACTCGCGATAGAGATGGAAGAAGAGCTCTCAAAAGAAGACATTCTGGAAGTCTACTTTAATGTTATCTATCTGGGCCACGGTTGCAAGGGGCTCTCCTGTGCTGCGCGAGTATACTTCGATAAGAACGTGGAAGACCTGAGCATAGCCGAGGGCGCCATGCTGGCCCGACTTCCCAAATCTCCTGTGGAGTTTTCCCCCTTCAAAAACCCCACTGAAACTAAACGCCAGCACAAAATCGTTCTGCAACTCATGGCGGATGATGGATACATCCCGGAGGATAGGGTACAATCCATTCATGATGATTTCTGGAGAGACTACTGGGGACGCGTAATTGTTACGCCTCCTTCTCGCAACATCTATGCCAGACGTCTGGACGAAGCTCCCTATTTCACGGACTACGTACGCCAGGAACTTGAGAAAATCAAGGAGGTGGGAGAGGAAGCTCTGTACACCCGCGGTCTCCGCATATACACAACTCTGGATTCCGGCTTTCAAAAAGTGGCTGAAGAGGAAATGTCCGCCCAGCAAAGAATAACGAATCGATCCGGCCAACGATATGCACGACAGGGAAAGCAGTTCGGCGTAGATACGGCTCTCTTCGGGATGGTGAACACTCTGGGACTCATCTTCCCTGTTGGCAAAGTGGATGTGAAGCATATGAGTGACTCCACCCTGTTTCGCAAGGAAATGGAAAACCAGTTGCTCGATGGATCAGAATTGCTGAGCTATCTGTCTCCGGGAGAGAATCCGCAGGCAGCCATGGAACGTTTTCGCAGAGACACAGTAAAGTTCATAACCAACATGGAAGTGCAGGATGCTTTCGCTACCGTTGAACCACGGACCGGCTACATAACCGCGATGATCGGAGGTACGGAGTTTTCCCCACAAAATCAGTTCAACCGTGCTATTCAAGCAAGACGCCAACCTGGTAGCGCCTTTAAAATATTTGTATATGGAGCCGGACTGGAGCAACGGAAAATCGGTTCCAACTCGGCGCTCAACGATGCTCCACTTTTCACTATAGATGAAGGTGAAACCTGGTCACCGGGCAATTACGACGAGGGTTACAGAGGACTGGTATCGGCTACAACCGCTCTGGCTCTCTCTTTGAATACCTGTTCCGTACAGACCTATTTTAAAACCGGAGGGGAGCCCATTATCGATTTCGCATCACGTCTGATGAAGATCTCCGACCGTGATCGATTCACCACCCGACCATCTCTTGCTCTTGGTTCGGGGGAGATAACTCCTATGGAACTGCTGACGGCCGTCTCCATCATTGCCAACGATGGGCGAGATGTAATCCCTTTCGCAGTACGTTATGTCACCGATGAAAGCGGAAACATACTTTTTAATGAAGAAGCAAACGTAAGACGCACGCTGTCTGAAAAGACAGCTAACGGAACCATACAGGTCATAGAGCCCGGCACGGCCTTCATACTGAGGCAGATGATGCGCGCGGTAGCAGACCATGGAACGGTAACACGAGGACTTCGTGATTCTGACCTGGGCGGATTTAAGGGAGACATGGCAGGTAAGACTGGAACCACCTCCAG
This sequence comes from Leptospirales bacterium, assembly GCA_050305335.1. GTDB lineage: Bacteria > Spirochaetota > Leptospiria > Leptospirales > Leptonemataceae > JBNLFC01. Next base: position 2,813 of record JBNLFC010000013.1, on the reverse strand, counting down.
TTGGTCCGACGCATGGGTCATCGGCTTCAATCCGGAGTATGCAACCGTCGTCTGGTTCGGTTTCGATAAATCCGCGATCACAATGGGACCGGGGCAAGCGGGCGGAAGCATTGCATCGCCGGTACTTGGATATTTTTATCGGAAAATATATGATAGTGTCCTGAAAAAAGCGCCTCCCAGGTTTGCCGACCGCCCGGACGGAGGAAGACCACCCGCCGGTGTGATTAATGGCGGGTGCGGTGGTTATGCAATGGGGCCAGTCATTCTCAACAACGAACTTCGGTTCCCGCCCGCAGAATCGATATGCGCATCCGAAGACAATCGAATTTATGATCAACGCGCTCTTTTGATGAAAGAGTTTGGAATCACCCCAGGTGAACTGGGTGTGCAGGGCAATGTTCACTTTAAGTCAGAGCAATAGTAGTCTGTCAAAATGCTGATCAGGGCAGATTCAGCTTTTTCCCGACAATGGGAATATTTCAAAAAAAAAATCATATTTTTGATCCTCAATTTGAGCCAGAGGTTTTGAGACAGGCACCACAGAAAAAGGATAGGCTTGCAAGCCCTGTTTCTGCTATATTGTCACCCGTAAAGTTTGAAACCAACTACCGGCATGGCTTGCCGAACAGGGTGCATATCACCGGAATCCCGGTTTTTTAAGAATAAGGGGAATTACTATCTATGAAAAGCAAAGACGTTGGGAAACATCGTAAGGATAGAAACCCCTTTGCAGACCTCCTGGAGCGAAGTTTCAGTAAACAGCGTGAGTTGAAAGCAGGCGATTACTTTTACGGGACTGTAACCGAATCCAGAAGCAATCGCGATTTCATTTTTGTGAACGTAGGTGAAATTACGGGGATCATCGATCGCGCCGAGCTACTGGATGAAAATGGCAACCTGGCAGTCAACGGCGGCGAAAAACTTCACCTTTTTTTCCTTCGGATGGATAATGGAGAATATCACTTCACCACAAAATGCACTGGCAAAGAGGCTCGAGCCGTGCTCCAGAGTGCCCTGGACAATCAGGTGCCGCTGAAGGGTGAGATCATTCGCAAGGTAAAAGGAGGCTATGAAATTCGCATCGGTGATGCGATCGCTTTTTGCCCCGGATCACATCTGGATGATGAGCAGGCCGGACAAAAAAGACTCCATTTCATAGTAATGGATATGGAGAACAACCGTATCATAGTATCCCACAGAATTTATCGGGAGACTCTTCGGGAGGCGGAAAAAGAACGCTTACGAAAATCGCTCAATTTAGGGGATATTGTAACAGGGTTCGTAAAATCTCTCCATGACTTCGGCGCATTCATTGATATCGGTGGCGTAGAAGGACTCATCCCTCTGTCAGAGCTCAGTTTTAATCGGGTGAACCACCCTTCAGAGGTTTTATCCCCGGGCCAGGAAGTTCGCGCCCAGGTCCTTGGCATTGACTGGAAAGATGACAAAATCTCCCTTTCCTACCGTGCCCTTCTGGCTAACCCATGGCAGGGAAAGTTACCCTTTCAGGAAGGCGAAATCGTAGAAGGAAACGTTGAAAGTATTAAAAATTTCGGTGTTTTTATCAAACTGGACGAACAGTTCACCGGTCTGATTCCAAATTCTGAGACAGGCGTCCCTAGAGGTCAAAGTCTGGAGAAAGCCTTCCACCCCGGTAATAAAGTTCGTGTCATGGTTCAAAAAATTGACCGTGAAAATCGCCGTATTTCTCTCTCTGCAGCAAAAGTAAAAGACGAAGAGACTCGAAAGGATTACGAAGAATATCTGAACGCCAATCGGAAGAAGGATGCATCCGATCCTGATATCTCCAGTTTCGGGAAAGCTCTGTTAGCTTCTCTGGAGAAAAAAAAGAGCTCTGTGGAAAAAAAGAGGGATTGAGTCGGTGAGGAGTATTTCATTGGAAGTTGCCGATAAAAAAAAATCTACCGATGAGCTGGATGATCCCGAATTTCTGGAGCGCTTAAAAAAAGGCGACGAGAAGGCTTTTGCTATACTGATTCAAATCATGAAAGACAGGGTCTATAACTTAGCCCTGCGACTGACTCGAAATTCAGATGACGCCGAAGAAGTAGCACAGGAAACGTTTCTCGCGATCTTCGATAAAATCGGAACTTTCCAGGGACGATCGCGACTCTCCACCTGGATCTTTTCCATTGCCTACAACGCCGCACTCAGCAAATTGAAAAAAAATGGAAATTATACCGTAACCTTTGATGATGAGAGCGCTCTGATGTTTGATGCATCATGGATGCGCAACCGTGATGCACGCTTTGATATGGAGTCAGAGCGCCCGGTCATGCAAAAAGAGATGCAGGAACAACTGGATACCGCTATACAGACCCTGCCGTCCGGGTATCGTGAGATCTTTATCATGAAGGAGATCGAGCAGATGTCCATTAAGGAAGTTGCAGAAATATTTGGAATTAACCCCGGCGCGGTGAAAACTCGCCTCCATCGCGCACGACTCTACCTGCGCGCACGATTGAGCGATTACTGGAATACGATACAACCATGAATTGTATGGATTATATTGAACTGCTCTCCGACTATCTGGACCAGGAGTTGGAGGGGGATGAAAGATCCCGGATGGAACAACACTTCAAGGAGTGCGAAGGATGCCGGCATCTCTTTGATAGTTTTAGAACCAGTGTAGACATGTATCATAACGTGCAGACGAAACCCTGCCCGCCAGACCTGGAGAAGAAATTATTCAACCTGGTTATGAATCGTCTTTCCGAGAAAAAAGGAAATCCTGCCGAATAGCTCCTATTTTGCTTTTTTCAGATCGGTTTCCCTGGATTTCTTGATAGAGT